>WJIW01000644.1 GCA_014730065.1 Armatimonadia bacterium
ACAATGAGCTGTGGAACAGCCCTTGGTGGATAGACATTCAGCCCTATGTGAAGAACTGGCAGCTTTACGAGTGCCCATCGGCCGTCGGCGACCGCCGTGCGCGCAACTGCCACCCCGAGTACTACGCGCCGAACGGTTCGGACATCTACATCAACTACGGCATGGACGAGCACGTCCTGAACAACTCATACGGCTTGAGCAAGCTCGCCACACACAGGTTCCCCTCAGAGGGCTTCCTGATCGGTGACTGCAAGGATGCCATCGTTACGCCTTGGAACTACATCCCGAGTGGGTACCCCGATTCGCCGCCGAACCTCGTCGGTCGCGTTGCCTTCGCGAACGCCTGCCGGGCCGGGTGCGATCCGGCTTACGCCAACCCCATGTACTCGCGCCACAACGAGGGCGAGAACATCGCCCATGTGGACGGTCATGCCAAGTGGTACCGGTTTGACCGCTGTATCGACAACTACTGGGGTGGCCCGATCCGATTCGGAGAGCCTGGACCGCCTGGGCAGTGGGACGCACGGCCCGACATGTAGATGCCTTGTGCGTGGATGACTGAGGTGCCATCGCTCGCTAGATGGGCACCGTGCGAACAGAGGAGGAAGCGCAATGAAGACAGCGATCGCCTTGCTACTCGCAGCTATCCTGGTTTTGGGTCTGGTTGCCCTCGCGACGGGATGCTCGAATCCTGAGCCACCTGGGGATGCCGCCAGCGGTCCGCAGGGCGAGGAGATGAAGACCAAGGTGACAGAAGCCCCCGGAGGTAAAGGGATGGCCACCGGCGGTATGGGGCCGGACGCCCCGCCGCCGGGCGGAGCCGAGACAGGCGAGTAGTTGGAGCGGAGTCACGATGGGGCCGAGGGTATCTTCCCTCGGCCCCACTTCATTTCTGTAGGAGGTCAAGATGCCGCCCGAAGTGTCCGAAGATCCTGCCCCCTCGCCAGGCTCCCGCAGATCGCCGTGGCGACTCGTACCCATCGTTCTGGTGGGTGTGTTAGTGATCGGTACCGCCGTCTACTACTACTCTGAGATCCAGTCCATCTTGCAGCTTCAGACCTGGGACAAGTCCGGTCCCCGGGGCGCGCTCAGTGACTTCGGGGATGCGCTTGAAGCCGGTGACGTGGCCGCCTTAGAGAACGTATGCATCAATGCCCAGGACATCCAGACCGCTGAGGATGGGAGCATCGTCAGCCTGAAGCGTGGAGGCGGTGCCCCGGGCTCGCCCATCCCACCTAACGCCGTCATCCCAGCAGACCCCGTTGACTCGATCCCCGTTGAGTACGACCTGCGCCCCAACCGCAGGCATGCCGTGCTCAAGTACACGAGCCAAGCGGGTACCCCCGCCAGCGTGCTGGTGTCGCGCCAGGCCGGGCAGTGGCAGATCAAGTCCTACTCGGGCCGCCCGTAGCTGCCGCGCCGCACACGGGCCGAGGTCCGATTCCAGGCCATGGGGTAGCCAGCGGCATGGCATCTATTTCGCGCCCAACGGAGGATTCCGATTTGCGATACCGAAAAGCGGGTCATTGGTGAAGTGTCCCGCGATGGTATTGGAGTGGAGGAGCCACACGTGGTAACCAAGTGGTCCGGACGCGCGTTGATTGCCTGCACATTAGCTGCACTGGTCGTCGGTTGTGTCGGCGGGGTAGGTGACTCCGGAGACACCGGCGACGGTGATACCCCCGGGGATGGCGACGGAATGGCCACCGTCAGATTCGTCGGATCCCAGGTCTGCTCCCAGTGTCACCGAAGCCAGCACGCGGCCTGGACCACCACGGCCCACTCGGACGCTTGGGCGACCCTGGTCGACATCGGCCAGGACACCAACGAGCGATGCATCGCCTGCCACTCCGTCGGCTACGGACGGGAGGGCGGCTTCGTCGACGCGACGACCACGCCCCAGCTCACCGACGTGGGCTGTGAGAACTGCCACGGCGCAGGGGGCGAGCACATTCAGAACCCGCAGCAGTACCCTCTGACGTCATCACTTTCCTCGGATCTCTGCGGCGGATGCCACCAGGGCTTCCACCACCCGACTTTCGAGCAATGGCAGGAGTCGGGCCATGCCAAGGCGTTGGAGACTATCGCTGAGCACCCCTACGGGCGGGATAGCTGCCTGGAGTGCCACGCGGCCGAGAGCATCTTGAGCCAGGGCGAGGATGTCGTACTGGCGCTACAGTTCGACCAGACTCCCACCGCCGTCGCCGAGAACTCCGTTACCTGCCAGGTCTGCCACGGAGCTCACGGTACGCCCAACGAAGGCCAGCTCCGGGCTCCCAAGTCCGAGCTCTGCCTGACCTGCCATACGACGGGCAACACGCTGCCGGGCGGCCAGCCGCATCATGCCCAGCGCGAGGTGCTCCTGGGCGTCCGCGGCCGCACGGCCTCGGGCGACGAGGCTATCGGGCCGAACTCGCCTCACACGACGGCCGTGGCCGCCAGATGTGCCCAATGCCACGTCTACCAGGAGCATCCCGAGGACCCGACCCGGGAGAACCCCGTGAACACGGGTCATACCTTCAGCCCGGTCATCCCCAACTCGTGTAGCGAATGCCACACCGAGACCCAGGCGACGCAGCTCAAACAGGCCGCCAATGCCGAGATCGAGGGTCTCCTGGCCAGTCTCAACCGCTACCTCGATGAGAACGACTCGCTGTATATCGACCCCGAAACGCTGACCGAAGAGCAGCGCGAGGACTACGACATCGCCGTCTTCAACACCCACCTGGTGGAGGTCGACGCAAGCGGAGGCGTGCATAATCTCGACTACGCACGCACGCTGCTCGAGACGGCTCAGTCGCTCTTCCAGGGCCTGTCGAATTAGGACGGTTCGCGGGATGCGCTCCCTGTCGGCATCGGGAGCGCATCCGGTTCATCCTCGGGGGTAAGCCATATGTCTCTACCGAGCGGATCTCACAGAGAGTGCCGAGGGAGCACCCTTTCACTGGCACCCATTGCGATGCTTGCCATCCTGGCGCTGGCGCTTGCCGGTATCGGGCAGCTTCAGGTCAGCACGGCGGCCCTCGTCGTGCAGCAGGACGAGGACCCTCGCGAAGCCGGCGAAGACCAAGCCGCCGAGGGTTCCGAGGAAGCGGCGGAGGAGGGTGCCGAGGAGGACGAACCAGAGCCCGCCCACGCACCCCACGACCGCTATCCCAGCGTGGAGCCCTACTTCGAGCGAGTGGGCTCCGAGCTCTGCATCCTCTGTCACCCGGAGGTCGTGCAGGAGTCGGGAGCTGTCCGGCATCTGCGCATAGCTCTCCATGCGGAAGAGGAGGGCGAGATCGGCGGATGCGAGATCTGCCACGGACGCGGCAGCGGACACCTCAATAGCGCTGATCCCGCCGACATCTACGGCTCCGATGACGAGGACATCGACTGGGTGGCCGAGGGCTGCCTCGTGTGCCATACCCAGGTGAACCGGGCCGAGTGGCTTGAGGCCCCACACTGGGCCGGCGGCGTGACGTGCAACTCCTGCCACAACATGCATGAGCCCGAGTCCGGCCAGCGGCTCCTCAAGTACGACCGCGAGGCGGGCGAGGAGGAGTGGGACCTGTGCTTCACCTGCCATCAGGAGATGGAGAACGAGTTTAACTACTACTCCCACCACCCCATCTACGAGGGCCGCATGAGCTGCTGGGACTGCCACGACGTCCATCGCGATTCCAATGTGGCAGACAACACCCAAGCCGTGGTCGATCAGTGCGTGACATGCCACGCCAACTACAAGCCGCCCTTCGTTTTCGAGCATGAGCCCGTTACCCAGGGGCTCTCCGACGGCTGCCTCACCTGCCACCAGCCCCACGGAGCCGCCAACGACGCCCTGTTGCGGCTGCCGGGCAACGCCGTTTGCGTACAGTGCCACGTGGAGCAGTCGGTGGGGCACTTCGGCGGGGCAACGTGCTGGCAGTCGGGCTGCCACCAGCAGCAGCACGGATCCAACATCAGTCCGCTCTTCTTACAGTGACCGCGCTGCCATCGGGCGGCAGCAGGGGATGGGAACCGCGATGCCTAGGGTAAGGCCTGAGTCTTTCTGCATACTGATGATGGGCGCACTGCTCATCGCCCTCGGGGGCGCGCTCGCTCAGGCGCCCCTTCCCGAGGATGACCCACCAGCCAGCTCCCAGGCCGCCGAGGACGAGGCGGCCTCCGATGAAGCCGCCGACTCGGACCAGGCTACCGAGGAGGAGGAAGAGGATACCCGCTACCGCGCCTCGGGCGTGGGCGAGGACCGCAAGCGCCTCCTCTTGATACCCGACGAGGTGCTCGAGCGCGCCCGGGACGGGGCGACCATCGCCGCGGGCGGTCCGCGGGTGACGGGCGTTCAGGGCAACGACCGGCGCTACCGCAAGTACGAGTTCGTGGAGCCCTCGAGCCCCTTCCTGATCGACACTCTGCGGTCGTACGGCGGCGACTCCGATTACAAGTACATGTACGACGTGTGGGCGACAACGCCCTTCCAGAACGACAGCGAGTACGGACTCATCCTGCAGGACTTCAACGAAGCCACCAGCTTCCAGGGACACATCCAGCGTTACCGGTTCTACCGCGATTTCGGCGTCAGGGCCGCGCCCTCCGAGCGCCTGGATACCAGCGCCCTGGCTCGCGTCCGTCTGGACGACAACGGCTGGCTGGAGGTGTGGCACGAGAGGCGCTCCCTAACCAACCCACCGATGACCACCAATGCCCAAGCCTTCCTGCGCGACGAGATCGGAGTCAATGCGAGCTGGCGGTTCGGCGGCACCTTCGTCACCGCCCATTGGTCCGGCGCCAGGTACACCGACCGCACGGCGGCCATCACCCCCGGCAACCAGCCTCGGGCGGCCGACCGCACCACCATGGAGTACGGCCTGCGCGCCGGCTCGGCCAACCATGCCGAAGCTCAGTGGCATGCGGGCGTGAACGTGTACGATGCCCTCTACACGTCCCTGGGCAATGCCCGCCACACCGCCGTCACGGCGGGCGGAGGAGTTACCTTCGATGCGAGCGATGACTTCGATGTCATCAGCTCCGTCAGCCACAGAAGCATTACCCGCACTTTCATCCAGAACACCTACCGGCCCGACGTGACCACCTTCCGGCTCGCCGGACGCTTCTACGGATGGAGCGATTTCCGCGGCAAGTTCGGCTACGAGCGGGAGACGGGCACCCGGGTCGGCTTCAGGCCCGACCCCGTCAGCCCGGTGCAGTTCAGCGAGCGCCAGGCACAGGACCGCTGGTGGGTGGGTGGCAGGTTCCTCAACGACAACCGGCTCAAGGTGGATCTGCTCCTTGAGGGTCGCACCCTGACCGGGGACGTGACCAACTACCTTAACCGCAACCCCATCGCCGTGCCCATCCTGTTCTACCCGAAGCAGACCGTATTCGATGTGGAAGCCAGCTATCCCGACGGCCGCAACCTCTACAAGGCCGGAGTGCGGATGACCCGCTACCAGAACTCGCCGCGGAACACAACCGTCGACGGGTTCAAGCTCACCGGGCTCTGGACACGCACCTGGAGCGACCGGTGGAGCACGCTGGTCCAGGCCGACCATACCACCTTCCGCCGCCGGCAGGGCGGCGCGAGCACCCTGGACACCGAGCTGAGCAGTGTCATCAGCGCCGTTACCTGGGGCTACAAGAAGGCCGCGATCTCGGCATCGTACGGCCTATACGCCAGCTCGGGCGGGTTCCTGGCGAGACAAGACCTGTTCCGGCTTGGGGTAAACTACCGTACGAGCGATGACCTGACGGTCTTCCTGAACTACGACCATCGCGAGGAGAGCCAAACCGGTCCCTGGGCATACAGTGGCGACACGGTTAACCTCGGCGTCAGCCACGACTTCTAACGCCGCAGGAAGGCCTCTATCCCTTCGAGGAGCTGAGACGACATGGCCCGGTTATCCATGAGACGAATCCTGAGCTTGGCGGTGATCATCGCCGCGGGCGTCGGACTGGCGGTCCTACCCTCCGATGAGCCCGCCCACGCCGCCCCGGGCGACTACCTGCTCACCTTCACCAGCAACCAGGATGGGGACTGGGAGAT
>WJIW01000645.1 GCA_014730065.1 Armatimonadia bacterium
AACTACGGCATGGACGAGCACGTCCTGAACAACTCATACGGCTTGAGCAAGCTCGCCACACACAGGTTCCCCTCAGAGGGCTTCCTGATCGGGTAACACCTCACTCTCGCTGAGTACTATCTTCCTTGGTTTCTTGACAGGGGCAAAAAGGTAGATCTGGGATCGGCTCGAATCCGTGGGTCATGGCTTCCCCTCGTCAGCCGAGTATGTCGGATCTCCGGGCGATCGTTGCCGAGCAGAAGACGATCATTGCCGAGCAGAAAGCTCACATCGAGCGGCTTGAGAACATCGTCAAGCAGCAGGCCGAGCGCATCACCGAACTAGAGAAGAAGCTCGACGAGAAGGGCAAGCCTCCGCCGCCCGGCTTCGTCAAAGCCAACCGAAAGAAGAAGCCCGACGGCGAGAAGAAGCAGAACCGCACGAAGCGCTCGACCAACCACGCCCGGAAGCTCGAGCCCTGCACCGAGGAAGTCCTCCACGCCGTGGAGTCGTGTCCCGACTGTGGCCGGAAGCTCTCAGATGGCTGGGAGCATGGCCGCCGTCAGGTGCTCGATCTTCCGGAGACTCGATACATCGTTCGAGATCACGTTCTGATCGGTCGCTACTGTGGCCAATGCAAGCGCCGGCACATCCCTAAGATCGATCTGAGCGGCGAGGTCACTGGCAAGCACCGAGTCAGCATTCGCGTCATGGCTTTGGTGGCGTATCTGAAGACCGAATGTCGACAGTCTCTGCGCCAGATCCGTGAGCTGCTGGAGGCTATCTATGGCCTGAAGCTGTCCGATGGAGCGGTGACGAAGATCGCTCACAAGGTGGCGGCGTGGGGTCGCGAGGAGTATGAGAAACTGCGCCAAGAGGTGCGCTCCAGCCCCGTGGTACACGCCGATGAGACGGGTTGGCGTGAGGATGGGATCAACGGCTACCTGTGGACTTTCGTGAACGAAAGGTTGCGGTTCTTCGTGCGGGACCGGAGCCGAGGCAGCGCCGTTCCGCTGGAGGTCCTGGGCGAGGCTTTCGATGGGGTTCTGGTCAGCGACTTCTACTCGGGCTATGGGCCGCTGGAATGCACCAAGCAGCGATGCTGGGTGCACTTGCTTCGGGACCTGGACGAGTTGACGGAAGATCATGCCGATCACAAGGGGATCGCTCGGTGGGTCGAGAGGATCCGGAGTTTGTATGAGCATGCCCTTGCCTACCGACGGGAGCAACTGGCTTACGAGGGCGACGTCACCATGGCTTTGCGGAAGCGTCGTCAGCGAGCTCGCCGGGAGTTCGAGAGGAGGCTCCTGAGCCAGGTGCGACGGTACCTCTCCAAGAGAGATGACCCGCGCCACACTCTATCGAAGCGGATCGAGAAGTTCGTGTACGAGATGTTCGTGTTCGTGGAGCATCCCGCGGTGCCGCCGGAGAACAACTTGGCCGAGCGGGCGCTGCGTCCCGCGGTGATCCACCGCAAAGTCTGCGGGGGTACTCGATCGGCGCGTGGCTCGGAGACGATGGCGACTCTGCGGAGCCTGTTTGGCACGTGGCGGCTCCAAGGGCATGACCTCCTCGCCGCCTGCCAGGACCTACTCACCCCCCACACCGCCTGACTACCTCCGCCCAATAACAAGTACCCAC
This sequence comes from Armatimonadia bacterium, assembly GCA_014730065.1. Classification (GTDB taxonomy): domain Bacteria; phylum Armatimonadota; class Zipacnadia; order UBA1398; family UBA1398; genus UBA1398. Next base: position 1,621 of record WJIW01000645.1, read on the forward strand.
CAAGAGTGAGGTGTTACGAGTAGGGGCTCGCCAAGGAGTGCGGCGTCGGTGTCGCGAATTTGCTGAGAATCGATGCCGTACGGCGTGTTCCTGGAGATGGAGGCGAGCGGCTAAGACAGCTTCCTGAGGACCCCCATGTGGCAGAAGCTACAGGAGCGCCAGTAGCGGCCGGTGGGGCAGGGCTCGCGACGCTGGCGGCCTGTCACGGCACCCGGAACAAACGCACGCCCAGAGGTCCGATCTCGATGCGCGCGCCGACGCTTACAGAGGGAAGTGGGCCGGTGCCTTCCTTGCCTGAGTTGAGGTAGGCACGAGACCGGGTAACGTGGTCGTCCGTAAGCTGGAGAGGCCCGACGGCCCGAGATCGCGGTGCGCGTGAAGAGGCTACATGTTCAACATGTACAGCTAGAGGACAGAGGCGGACGTGCAGCGTCGTGTCGGGCGTCGCGGAGAGGCTCTCGGTCGGTGAGCGCGGCCAAAACAGTGCTGATGTGGGCTGCGCTTGGAGCCTTGCTGTACTCGATAGGGCTGAGCCTGGAGAAGTCCGCACAGGCTCCCCGATGGGACCCCGAGAGCTTGTGGCCAGGTCGTCCGGGAGTGGACCACGCAGTGCACCCACCCGAGGGGAAGCCCCGACTACCGAGGAGGCGGCAGTAGTCGCCCCGCTGGTGCCAAGACCATGGTCCGAAGCCACCGATTGCCGCTGACCGAGCGTCAGCCCGTGGGCCGGGCGTGCACCGCGACCTCGATGGTCTGCTCGCCGCCGCCCAGGATGACCCCGCGGAGAGGCGTCACGTCGCCATAGTCTCTTCCCCAGGCCAGGACCACATGCCCATCGGTGGGGATCATGTTGTTCGTCGGGTCCAGGTCCACCCAGCCCAGCCGGCTGCCACACCATAGGCTCACCCACGCGTGGGACGCGTCGGCGCCGACGAGGGGGTCCGCCGCCGCCGCCGACCGCTCGGCACTGCGTACGTATCCGCTGACATAGCGTGCCGCCAGTCCGATGGAGCGGAGGCACGCGAGCTGAAGATGGGCGAAGTCCTGGCAGACCCCGCGCCGGCCCGCCACCACTTCATGCAGGGGCGTGGAGACGGTGGTCGCCG
>WJIW01000646.1 GCA_014730065.1 Armatimonadia bacterium
CCCCGCGCTCCAGGCGGCCCGCGTCGACCCCGTGAGGATACTTCGAAATGCCTGAGGAGCAGCGCAGCGACGAGTCCGTCGAGCCCCTAATCGAGACCCCGGCTGACGAGCCCGGGAGCGTGGCCGAGGGACGGCCGACCTGGGTCAAGGCGGCCCGAGTGGTGGCTGTAGTGCTCCTCATGCCCATCGCTCTGGGGCTGGCGGCATGGCCGCTGTTCGTCGCCGGAGGATACCGCCTCCACTGGACCCAGACCGAGGGCATGGCGCCGTCCATTCGGCAGGGCCAGCTCGTGATGCTGATCTTCAGCAGCGATATCGAGCCCGAGATCGGGCGTGTCTACGCCATCCGGGTGGGCACCGAGCGGGGCGGCCGGTCGCTGCTGCGGCTGCGCCGGGTAGTGGCCACCGAGGGAGATCAGGTGGCCGTCCTGGATGGGCGGCTGGTGAGCCGGGGCGAGGAACGACCCGAGCCCTACGGCCAGATCACCGCGGGGGGCATGGATCTGACCGCTCCCGATGGCGGCGCCGAGCCGAGATCGCTTCCGGGGCGGGGTGACACCCAGGTCGTCGTCGAGGTCGTCGGGGGAGAGGTTGTGGTGCCCGAAGGCCACGTGGTCGCGCTGCCCGATGATCGGTCCAAGATCCACTCCAAGTCGATACCATGGGTCATCCCCGTGGAGGATGTCTATGCCGAAGTCTTCGGGCACTAGGGGCCCGTCTCACAACCGGAGGAAACATGTCGATGTCTCGCCGGCTCCATCGTAACCCGTGGCACCGCCTCACCCTTCTCGCCGCACTCCTGGTGTCTGCGGCCCTATCCCTGGCTTCGGCCGATGTGGCCGAATCTGACCTGCGGCGCGACATCCGCTACCTGGCCTCGGATGAGCTGGGTGGCCGGATGTCCGGCCAGAGTGGACAGTGGCAGGCGGCGGAGTACATCGCCGAGAGGTTCCGCGAGCTGGACCTCACGGCCGTCGCGGCCGATGGCTACTATCAGCGGTTCGAGTTCCCGTCCGGTAAGGAGATGGGCGGCGGCACCGAGCTGACTTGGGGGGGCGTCTCGTGGCGGCATGAGCGGGATGTCCTGCCCCTGGCCTACGGGGCCGCGGGCGAGGCCAAGGGCCTCGTCGTCTTCGCGGGCTACGGCATCGCCTCGAGCCGAGCGGACCACAACAGCTATGCCTCGCTGGACGTGGAGGGGAAGATCGTTCTGGTGCTCTCGGGCGCGCCCGAGCCCTCCGATGACCCCGGCGACTATGCGCGGGCGATCAGCGCCCGGGCGAAGCTGGCGGCGGCTAGCGTGCGGGGCGCCACCGGGCTGATCTACGTCCGCACCACCGAGGACGCGGCGAGAGACCAGCCTCTGCCCTTCTTCGGATCGGTGCGGAGCAGTGGGCGGATCCCCGGCGTGAGCCTCAGCCGCGCGGAGGCCCTTCGCATCCTCGGCGGAGATTGGGAGCCGGTGATGCGTGAGGATCAGGAGGCCATCGGCGAGCGTCTGGGCGCGGAGCTTGGTCAGGGCAGCCTGAAGGCGGACCTGGTGAACGTGAGCACCGAGACGGCCAATGTGGCGGGCTTGCTCACAGGGACCGACCCGGACTTGATGTGGGAGTACATCGTCGTTGGTGCCCACTACGACCATGTGGGTGTCGACGAGTCGGGCCGGGTCTTCAATGGCGCGGACGACAACGCGTCGGGCACCACGGGCGTGCTGGCGCTGGCCGAGGAGTTCGCCGCCCGCCGCGGGCCGACCCGCCGGTCCATCCTGTTCATCGCCTTCTCCGGCGAGGAGCTGGGCCTGCTGGGGTCCCGCCACTACGCCAGCGCCCCTCTGGTGCCGCTCCAGCGCACGAGGGCCATGCTGAACATGGACATGATCGGACGCCTACGGAACAACAACCTGATGGTGTTCTCCGCCGAATCGGGCGAGGGTCTGGCGGGGTTAGTGGAAGCGGCGGCGGCCAGCAACGGGCTGGAGATCACTTTCGGCGGCCGGGCGCCGGGAGGCAGTGACCATGTGCCCTTCATGTCCGCCGAGATCCCGTGCCTGTTCTTCTTTACCGGCATGCACCAGCAGTATCACCAGCCCCAGGACGACTGGAACCTGATCAACTACTCGGGTCACGCCAAGGTCATCGATACCGCCGCCGATGTGGTGGAGCACCTCGCCAACACGGATTCGCCACCCCGCTGGGTCGGCGAGGAGGACGAGGGTGGGAAGCGAGGCTTCCTTGGTGTCATGGCGGCCACCGATAGCCCGTCCCAGCGTGGCTTCCCCATCGGCCGCGTAGTCGACGGGTCGGGCGCAGAGAAGGCGGGCCTGAGAGCGGGTGACCTGATCCACGAGATCGACGGCAAGGTGATCGAGACACCGGCTTCACTGACACCTGTACTCGGCGAGTACGCCCCGGGCGATGTGGCGGAGCTGACCGTCGAGCGCGACGGCCGGCGGATGAAGGTGAAGGTGACCCTGGGCTCGATGCCTTAGCGCGCTAGAGAGGCCTTCGGGGTGTATGGGCTGAAAGGGTGGGGGACGGCCGGGACACGGCCGCGCACCCTTCGGATGGGGGCCCTGCCTTGAGGACCGATGTGCGGGTCATCGAGATCGAGACCTTCGCGGTGCCCGTGGAGTGCCGCACGCCGCTGAAGTTCGGTGCCGTCGTCGTGGACCGCCTCCCCATCGGGCTAGCCAGGGCGCGGGTCGAGAATGGAGCGGGCCAAGTCGCCGACGGCTGGGGCGCCATGTTCCTCATGCATCTGTGGGCCTGGCCGGCCGCGAAGGCACCCGCCGAAGCTCGCAGCCGGGTGATGGTCCACGTCTTCGAGGCCTACGCCAAGGCCGCCGAGTCCCTCGAGGAGCCCGCCCATCCCATCGAGATCTTCCACCGACTCGAACCCGAGCTGTTCCGGCTCAGCGAGAGGGCCTCGGCGGAGCACACCCCCGGCGAGACCATGCCCCATCTGGGTGCACTGGTCGCCGCGAGCCCCATCGACCACGCCATCCACGACGCCTACGGTAAGGCGGCGGGGATCGACTCCTACCTAGGCCACGGGCCCGAGCACCTGGGTCACGACCTATCCCGCTACTTGGGAGACGACTACCGCGGGGTGTATCCCAGCCAGTTCCTGCGCCAGGGCTACCTCCCGCGGATCCCCGTCTTCCATCTGGTCGGCGGGCTGGACGCCCTCACGCCCGCCGAAGTGCCGGCCGACGCGCCCGACGATGGGATCCCCAACTCCCTCGATGCCTGGATCCGCAGCGATGGCGTGTTCTGCCTCAAGGTGAAGCTCAAGGGCACGGACCTGGAGTGGGACCTGGACCGCACCTTGGCGGTATCCTCGATCTACCACGAGGCGCGCAGTGAGAGGCCCGACCTGCCCGCCAGGCCCCATATCACCGCCGACACCAACGAGCAGTGCGAGTCGCCCGAGTACGTCGTCGAGTACCTGCGGAGGCTGGAGGAGAGGGCACCGCAAGTTCTGGACGAAGTCCTCTACATCGAGCAGCCTACCGAGCGTGACCTGCGCGCCAACCGGTGGGATATGGGGGCGCTGTCGAAGCTCAAACCGGTGCTGATCGATGAGAGCTTGACCACGGTCGAGGACTTCCGCCTGGCGATGGAGCTGGGCTGGTCTGGCATCGCGCTGAAGAGCTGCAAATGCCTCTCGGCCGACCTTATGTTCGTGCCCATGGCGGAGCTGGCGGGGATCCCCTACGCCGTCCAGGACCTGACCAACCCAAGCCTGGCCTTGGCCGAGTCCATCGGGCTCGCAGCCCGGGTTCACACGATCCTGGGTGTGGAGGCCAACTCGCGCCAGTTCTTCCCGAAGGCTAACGAAGCGCTGGCACGCGTCCACCCGGGGCTGGCGGAGATACGCGATGGATACGCTCATACCCAGTCTCTCACCGGTCCGGGACTGGGCCTGAGGGTCGAGGAGATTGGCACCGACCGACTGACCGGCAAAGGGAGCTGACCGACCGTGAAGGCCAAAGAGATACTGGACCACTTTCGCCAGGTGGGAACATGGGTCGACTGGGACCATACCGTCGATGAGTTCCTGCACGGATCACCGGACGCGGAAGTGCAGGGCATCGCCACCTGCTGGATCCCCACGAACATCGCCCTCGACCGGGCGGCGAGCGCGGGCTGCAACCTGGTGATCACGCACGAGCCCGCCTTCTGCGCCAAGTACGCCGATGAGGCCAGCACCCAGGCACTGGTTCGTCAGAAACGCGAGATCATGGATCAGTACGGCATCACGTTACTCCGATGCCACGACACGTGGGACCGGATGCCTGTGGTCGGCATCCCCGACGCTTGGGCGGAGTTCCTGGATCTGCCGAGCCAGCCGCGGCAAGTGGAGTCCTTCTACAAGGTCTGCGATGTGGAGGGCCTGACCGCCGGCCAGCTCGCCGAGCACATCCTCAAGCGTGTCCGCGACCTGGGCCAGGATACGGTCCTGGTCCTCGGCAACCCATCCAAATCCGTGAGCCGGATGGCCGTTGGCACAGGTGCCATCACCCATCTCCCATCGATGTACGAGCTGGGGGCCGATGTCATCCTCGCCACCGATGATGGCATGAACTACTGGGACGGCGGACTGTGGGCCATGGACCTGGGCCTGCCGCTCTTGATCGTCAACCACGCGACCGCCGAGAAGCCGGGGATGATGGCCATGGCCCGGTACCTGGGCGAGCAGTTCGAGGGTGTCACCTGCCAGTACGTGGATGTGGACATTCCGTACTCCTCGGTCCACTGACGTCCCGGGTTCAGGTCTTCGCAGGAGGGCCTCGGCCTCACCCGAAGATATTGGCACGACGGATATGGAAGGAACCCCTTGGGGAGACGGCGAGAGAGGTTCTGCCGGACCATGCCTGTCGAGCGCGAGGACCTGATCGGCGAGCTTCGGGACGCGCCCACGCTTCCCTTCATCGCCGCCAAGCTGGTCAACACCATCGAGAACCCCGCCAGCACGGCGCTGGATGTGGCTCGTATCGTCATGTCCGATCAGGCCACATCGAGCAGCATCCTCCGTCTCGCCAACTCGGCCCATTTCGGACTGACCCGCCGGGTCGGTACCATCAAGGAGGCCGTGGTCATCGTCGGCTTCCGGAACGTTCAGCATATCGCCATCGGCATCTCGGTGTTGCGGGAGTACTTGGAAGCGACCGATGCCGACGCGTTCGACTGCCGTCGCCTCTGGCTGCATACCATCGCCGTGGGCTGTGCCGCGAAGATCCTGGCCCGGGAGGTGGGGGCCCACGAGGAGGAGGCGTTCCTCTGCGGCCTGCTCCACGATCTGGGCAAGGTGTTTTTGGCGTCCCGCCAGCCCGAGGAGTACGGCCGAGCCGTGGGGCTCTCCCACGAGGAGGACATCACGATCTGGGACGCGGAGCAGCGGACCTTCGGCTACAACCACGCCGAAGTCGGCGAGGCCGCCATGGCCGCATGGAACCTACCCGACCACGTGCCCGCGGCGGCGCGGTGGCACCACGATCCGCGACCCGAGCGGTCGCACAGCGAGTTCATCGCCCTCATCCACGCCGGCGACTGTGTGGCCCGGCGAGCCCATGTGGGCAGCCCCGGCGATGACCTAACGGTACCGGTCGAGCCGTGGGTCGCCGAGATGCTGAACCTGAGCGAGGACCGCATCGAAGCCCTGCGGTGGGAGGTCAGCGAGGCCGCGCGAGATCGGTGGCGAGCCCTGGTGCCGCGGGGCTAGAGCCGTCCGTTCACCGGTCGCCTCAGCGCAGCGCTCGCAGCCAGCCGTCATTGGAGAGGAAGTAGGCCAGACCACCCGAGATGGCGGGCAGCGATTCGTACATGACCCCCGACGTCCTGAACCGCCACTGGAGCGTCGGCGTCGTTGCCGCTTCGCGATGGAGCTGGTAGCCGCAGACGAAGGGGCTCCCCATGGAGCCCACCACGAAGCTCCCGCTTCCCGTGATGACTGGTGCAGTCAGGCCTCCCAGATTGGGCAGACTCCACAGCTCCGATCCGGTGTCGCCATCCAGGCCGTAGAGCGCTACACCGTACGGCCACTCGTAGGCGTTGCCGAATATGCTGATAAGCACCAGACGCCCGTCGGTCGCCGGCGTCACGTTGCAGATGCGATGGTCGGTGGGCGGCCACCACTCCCATCGCACCGTTCCTCGTCGGGCATCGAGGGCGACGAGCCGGCCCCCCAGACTGGGCACCAGCACCGTGTCGCCCGTCAGAACGGGAGCGGCGGAGTCGGGGCGTCCGCCGACGTGATAGGGTCGTCCCGGCGAGCTGAAGGCCCACAGGATGCTGCCGTCATCTCGATTGAGGGCATAGTAGTGACCATCCCATGAGCCGGTGTACACGGCCCCCTCATCCGCCGCTGGAGCGGGATAGATGCCGGCACCGAAGCGGCGCGCCCACCGGGTCTCGCCGGTCGAGGCATCCAGACAATAGAGCGTGCCGTCGGTATCGCCCACGAAGAGCTGGCCATCAACGCATTCGGGCGAGGCCCAGACCGGCGTACGACGCCTCGACCACAGCGGCATACCGGTGCTCGTCTCCAAGGCATAGAAGGCCTCATCGGCCCCCACCTGGCCCAGGAAGACCCGGCCATCAGCCACCGTCAGCGCACCCGACACCCGGCCGCCGCATTCGAACCGCCATAGCAGGGCGCCCGACTCGGCGTCCACGGCCTCGGCGAAGCCATTGCGGCCCGCAACGTACACCCTCCCGTCGGCTACGGTCACTGGCGCCTGCATGATGTCAGGAGTGGAGTCGGCGAATACCTTCACGTCGCCTCGACGGGTGCACCCGATCACCGAGGCGCGCCATAGCTCCTTTCCACTGTGGAGGTCGTGGGCTACCAGGTCCAGATCGGCCGTGCCGACCAGGAGGCAGCTCGAAGTGCCGGCCAGGTCGGCGTAGATGGCGTGGCGGGATGGCTGGGCGGACCAGCGCATCTCCGGTGAGCGGCCGACGTCCATCAGCGCGATCACCCGGCCCCCGAGGGTCGCCACGCAGACGGTCCGCCCACTCACGAAAGGGGCGCCTCGGATCCAGTCGCCACAATCGTGCTCCCAGAGCAGCTCACCGGAGTGCCGATCCAGGCTCCGCACGTGGCCATCTGCACATCCGACGTACAGCCGGTCCTCGGTAGCGGTGATCCTCGAGAAGAGCTGACGCGCCCTCGGGTCGGGGTCCGCGACCGGTGTGCGCCATAGCGCCTCACCCGACGCCCGGTCGAAGGCGTACACTGCGCCATCATTGCCCGCGACGAAAAGAGCCGCACCGGCCGCTGTGGGACGCGAGGCCCAGCTTGCACGCAGCTTGTGAGCCCAGGCCACACGCTGGTCGCCCCCCACGTTCAGTGCCCATAACGTACCATCGGCGCCCGCGGCATAGACGTGCTGCTCCGCCAGTAGCGGCTCATCGGGCAGGTAGCCTGTCGCGAACGTCCACCACGTGCGCCCGGACCCGACGGACTTCACGAGGATGCCATGGCCACCGTCCAAGCGGCTGACGACGAGCCGCTGGGGCTCGGCCTCGGGGCCCTGCCAGCTCTGCTCCTGCGGGCGTGCCGGCATCTGCCTGACGATACTCCCCGAGCTTGGGTCCACCATCACGTAGTCGAGCGGCCAGCCATCAAAGGTCTCCCGGGTCACCAGCATCTCGCCGTCGACCATCTGCGACCGGGCCGCCCGGGCCTGCCGGCCGAAACCGTGGACGGGGTTAGGGGCGGTCCAGTGACGCTCGCCCGTGCCCAGGTCAAGACAGAGCAAGACGGAATCGAGGGCTGGCGAGGCGACGAGTACCCTGTCACCTACTACGGTCGCCGACTCCCTCCACGGCCAGCCCACAGGATGCTTCCACACCTCGATGCCGGCAGAAGGCCCAGGATCCGTGGCTACGCCGCGATGGCTCGGGTCGCCGCCCATGGATGGCCAGTCGGATCCCGACGTGGCCTCGGAGGCGGGGATGTCGCCCGGCAACGGCTCGCGGGGCCGAGTGGTCTCGAGGCCCGCCAGGATCTCCCGCGCCCTCTCTCGAAGCTCTGTCTCGGCGGCATCGTCCGGAGCGTCCCAGGTCAGCGCGTCGAGAACGGGCTCCAGGGCCGACACGTCACGGCCCGAATTGAGGGCGTGCCAGTACCGGGCCTCCAGGCTCTGGCCGAGAGCCGCGGACGCGACGGGGAACGAGAGGATGATGGCGATGGCGCATACGGGCAACCCCCGGTTGCTGCGTGCTAGCATGACATCGTCCCTTCATCCGGCCCGTTATCACTCCGCCCGGCGGCGGAATTCCTGGGCCTTCTCACGATCGCCCTTCCGCTCATAGAGCGCCGCCAGGCTTCTGAGAAGTGCCGCCTGGGTGAGGCGCCGCTCCTCCGACCGCCCCACGTCGGCGGCCCCGGCGACGCTGAATAATCCCCCTCGCGCTAGGCCCAGGTCTTCACGGAGGGTGTCGACGCGTCCCGCCAGCGCTTCCAATGCCCGATCGTGGAGCTCGATGGCCCGGTCCAGGTCGCCCGCCCGGGCCAGAGCCAGCCCACCGTCGTGGAGGGCCGCGGCTTGTGCGTCCACCCGGCCCAGCTCGCCCAGGATCTCCGCCCCGGCCTCCAGCCGCTCCGCCGCCTCCTGGTCGTTGCCGGCCATGGAGAGCTGGCGGCCGAGGGTGGTGAGAGCGCGGGCCCTGGAGTGAGCGTCCTCGGTCTCGTCGGTGTCATCCAGACGATCGCGGGCCTGGCGAATGGCCGCCTCGAGGCGTGTCGGCTCGTCCCCGCTCGCCGTGATGGCCTCGCCGCCCAGCGACCGGGCGCGTTCGAAGTAGCGGAGTGCATCCTCGAACCGTCCCAGGCGAGTGGCGGCATCCCCGAGGAGCAGATTCAGGCGCTGGACCGAGCCCCGCATCTCGGCATTGACGGCGGCGGTGAGTGCTCGCTCGTACGCGCCCAGGGCGCCCGCGGGGTTGCCTCGGACCAGGTGGAGGTCGCCGAGCGACTCGTATGCCCGGCTGATACGGCCGCGGAAGTCCGGGGGCTGGGCGGCGGCAGCGATTAGCCGGGTGGCCCGGTCCGGCGCGTCGAGGAGTAGCTCGATCTGCCCCAGCCACAGACGGGTCTCGGCAACCAGGTGTGCGGCTCCGCTGGGCGGATGGGCATCCAGTAGCTGGCGGCAGTGGTCCCTCCGCCGGGTCAGCTCTTCCATGATCGGCATGCCCGTGTGGCTGGGGCTGAGTGGACGGAGCGACTGGCTTGGTCCACCTGGCGGCGCCGCGTCGGCGTCGTGCTCGGTGCTAATCAGCCGGTCCAGCTCGGGCACCTCGCGCCCCAGCAGCTCGGCCTCCCGCCCCTCGACCAGCAGGATGCACCGCAGTCGCCGGGTCTCGCCCAAAGCTCGCAGGAGTGATGCGGCCTTGAAGGACGGGGAGCTCTCGGAGAACTCGTTGGACCGGGTCTCGGCCAGAACGGACAGACCGCTGAGCACAAGAACCGATTCGGTGGACAGCAGTCGTTCCCAGGAGCCGGGCGACCGGGGCAGGGTAATGACCTCGGGGGATTCATCGCGCATCGCCCAAGTGGCCAGGCCGTCGACCCATTCCCTTAGGGTAGCGGCGTTCCGCGAGCGGACCAGACCGATCCACCGCTGGCCCCGATGGAGGCGCAGGGCCAGGATGATCTCCGCCGCGGTGCCCGAGCGCAATGAGAGGCCTGCCATGGGGGGATCCCGTCGAGGGGCGCCCCAA
>WJIW01000647.1 GCA_014730065.1 Armatimonadia bacterium
GGATGGGGTACCCGAGCTCCTCCGATGAGAGCGTCTCCCGGCTACTCATACTCGTCCTCCTCAGGGCTCGAGGGGTCCAGGGTCTCGCCCGTGATCTCGCGCCAGCGATCGGGCTCGTTGTTCCGGTAGCAGGCGAGGATCAACTGAGCCTTGAGGGCGGGGTCCGTCTGCGCGTCGGGACCCCCATGGCCGTAGATCGCGGCGATATACTCGATGGCCTCGCGGTAGCTGCCCAGACCCATCAGAACATGCACTCGCTCGCGGTAGATGGGGGTGACGTCGTGGTTGGTGGTATAGCTGAATAGCTGCTCCGCGACCTCCAGCCAGTCCAGCGCTTCATGGAGCTGCCTCCGGCGCCGCTCCCGCTCGGAGCCGCCGCCGGCGTCGGCCTCGTCACCGGCACCCTCGCCGCCTCTGTCGCCCGCCAGGTAACGCCTGCGGTACAGCTTCGCTAGCTCCAGAGCCAGGGTGTGGCCGTCCTGGTAGCCCTCCTCAATGCCCTTCTTCAGCTCCTCGATCACGAGATCCATCTTGGGCTCCGGCGCCCGGTCGATGAACACGTCCGACAGGTTGCGCAGGATGTCGGCCTTGTTCTCTCCGTTGACGTGGGTGATGCCGGCGCGAAGCTGCTCCTGGGCCTTCTCTACGTCGCCCCGCATGTGCACGTAGTAGATGGCGCCGAAAACCCAGTAGCGCCAGTAGGGGTGCTTCTTCTCCGGTGGCAGCGCTTCGATGCGCTCCCAGGTCCGATGGGCCTCCTCGGGATTGTAGTGCTGGCCGTAGTAGAGCTGGAGCAGCCCGGCAAGCAGGTCCAGGTTGTCCGGGTGGGCCTCACTCCCCGCCTTGAAGAGCGTGAGCTCCAGGTCGTCACGGTTCCACCGCTTCGATGCATACACAGCCAGATTGTGTATGGCATCGGGGAACTCGTTAGTGAGGTCTCTCTCGCCGCTCCTGATCGCAGCCACAAGGTGGTCGACGATGTACATGCCGACCTCATCGTGTATCTGCCTGACGAGCGTGCTCAGGGTCATGAGAGAGCTCTCGAGCAGATAGTCGGGCAGACCTAGCCCCTCATCGCCGCGGCCTGGTCTTGACGTCATCATGGGACCCCTCCTCTGGTTGTTGGCACGGTTACCTGGATCTTACGGGGGCGGCTGACCCGCGCGGATGCCGGGAATGGCTCCTCCTGATGGCCCTGCCGGCCCAGCGCCATGCAGGACTCCATCTCCCGGTGAGGGAAGGCTGAACCGTCAACACATGCCGAAGGCGAGGCCAACATGACCACCCGCCAGCAGTTCCTCAGAGCGCTGAGCGACACGGACGCTAAGCCGCCCGTCATGGAGTGGATGGGGTGGTGGCCGGAGACCGTCGAAGCATGGACCGGGAAGGGCCTGCCCGAGGGCGCCGACCCCTACGAGCACTTCGGGCTCAGCCGGCCCCATTACATACCCGTGGCCTTCAACCCCCGGCCGCCCTTCGAGGTCCGCATCCTGGAGGAGGATGCCGACACGCGCACGGTCGTCGATCCCACCGGCGTCATCAAGAAGGAGTTCAAGCACGGCAGCGCCATGCCCCACTACATCGAGTTCCCGATCCGTGACCGGCCCACGTATGAGGCCTATGTGGAGCGCCTGGATCCCGACGACCATGGCCGGTATCCGCCCAACTGGCCGCAGATGGTCGAGGCCTGGAAGACCCGGGACTACCCCCTCGGGATGATCATCCGCGGGCCCTTCGCCTTCGGACGGGACTTCGTGGACTTCGCCGAGCTGATGATGCTCTACATGGACGACACGGCCTTGATGCGCGAGATCAGCGAGAACCACGCTGAGTTCACCGAGCGGCTCTGGACCCGGGCCGTGACCGAGGTTGAGGTGGACTACGTGGTGCTCGGCGAGGATATGGCGTACAAGAATGGCCCGATGATCTCGCCCGCCCAGGTGCGCGAGTTCTGCGCACCCTTCTACCAGCGGATCAGCGGCTTCCTGAAGCGGCATGGCGTCGGCGTCATCATCGTTGACTCCGATGGCGACATGCGGCCTCTGCTGGAGATCTTCCTGGATTCGGGCATCACGGGTGTCCTGCCCCTGGAGGCCAACGCAGGCGTGACACCCTCGGAGATCCTCCGTATCGCCGACGGCCGGCCGGTCCAGATGATCGGGGGCATCGACAAGACCAAGCTGGCCGCCGGCAGAGAGGCTATCGACGCCGAGCTGGACGCGAAGCTGCCACTGATCGAGCGAGCCGCCTGGATCCCGAGTGTGGATCATTCCGTGCCCCCGGACGTCTCCTATGATGACTACCGGTACTACCTCGACGCTCTGAGCGACCGTCTGCAGTAGGACCGAAGGGATCGGTGAGCACCCATGGCGACCCCGCGCCTCATCGCACGCGCCGACGATTATGGCTCCTTCAGGAGCGCTAATCTGGCAATCCTGGAGACCTTTCGTAAGGGCATCGTCCGGAACGTCTCGGTCCTGGCCGTAGGGCACAAGTTCGACGAGGGCGCGAGTGCCCTCACCGAAGCCCACGGACTGTGCGTGGGGCTCCATGCCACCATCGCCGCCGAGTGGGACAATGTGCGCTGGCCGCCGGTCCTGCCACCCGGCCAAGTCCCGGCCCTGGTCGACGATGCGGGCGACCTGGTGAAGACGCCGGTGATCGCCAAGGAGCAGGGCGCCGATCCCGAGCAGATCATCGCCGAGGTAGCCGCTCAGCTAGGCCGCTGCCGATCGGCGGGTCTGGCCATCGAGTACCTGGATACCCACATGGGGTTCGACTGGATCGACGGCGTGCACGAGGCGCTGGCCGATCTGTGCGAGCGCGAAGGGATCCTCTTCGCCAATGCTCTGGAGGGCCTCGACCGCTGCCCGCGCTCGGACTCGGACGATCCCCTCGGCGCCCTGGCTGAGGGCATCTCCTCGATGGATGGCGGCACGTACCTGTTGGTGGGCCATCCGGCCTACGATGACGACGAGATGGCCGACGTCGGCCACAAGGGCTACGAGCCGCCCAGGGTTGCTCGGGAGCGCGAAGTGGAGCGCCGGATGTTCACCGATGGCCGGGTGCTCGCCGCCGTCCGGAGCAATGGTGTGGATCTGATCCGTTACACCGAGGCATAGGGGCGTCTACCGTTTCCGGAGGACCATCCACCACTGGCTATCCAGCCCCGCGGGCGTGACCTCCTCCAGTCCCGCCTCCAGTCCCATTGCCACCTCGCGCGCAAGTGGGATCAGCCGGCCGAAGAGGTGGGCCGGAAACCAATCCTGGCTGAGGTGATGCTCGAAGGTCCAATGGTCGAACACAAGGTAGCCGCCCGGTTTGCATACCTCGGCGGCGGCACCGAGGATCGCCGACAGCTCGGGAAGCCCGACCCGGCGCAGGCCGTCGGCACGGTCCTGCTGGGCGAGCCACTCGATCATCTTTCGCTCGTCGGCCCACCAGTCGATGTCGCGGGTATCGAAGCCGTGGTCGGCGGCCACGGCCGTCTCCAGGATGTCGTTGACGGCGTGGTGGAAGGCTATGAGGTCGAAGGAGCCAGGCCCGAAATGCTCTGCCAGGTCGCGCGCATCGTCTTCGATGATCTCGATCTCCAGCGAGAGAGGGGCGGTCTTCTGGCGCAGCTCGGCGGCCAGGACCCGGTTCAGGTTCACCGTCTGGTAAGTCGCTCTCGATCCGAAGACCACGTCTAGCGCGACCACGACGGGATCGCTCCCGCCGGCACAAAGCTCCAGCACCCGCGGCTCCCGTGGCAGGGCAAGCCACTCCAGCACCTTGACCCATTGACAC
>WJIW01000648.1 GCA_014730065.1 Armatimonadia bacterium
CCGTCAGAGTGGTCAGTACGGAGGTGTTGGCCGTGCCGGTGCGCAAGCCTCCGAGCTTGTCGGCCGTGGCCTCCAGGGTGGCCTCCATCTTGCGCTTAGTCTCAGATTGGATCGCATCAACCATTGCTCTTCCCCCTCACGAGTGTTCCGATGGGCTCGGCATTGAGGGCCCTCCGGATGTTCTCCGGATCATCGATGTTGAGCACCAGTATAGGCAGATCATTCTCCATCGCCAATGAGAAGGCGGTGGCATCCATGATTCTGAGTCCCTGCTGGAGGGCCTGGGAGAAGGTCAGCTCGGACAGCAGCTTGGCCTCGGGGTTCTTGTTGGGGTCATCGTCGTACACCCCGTCCACGTTGGTGGCTTTGACGATCACCTCGGCCCCGATCTCCGTCGCCCGAAGCACGGCGGCGGTGTCGGTGGTGAAGAACGGGTTGCCCGTCCCCGCGGCGAAGATGACCACCCGCCCCTTCTCCAGGTGGCGCATAGCGCGCCGGCGGATGAAGGGCTCGGCCACCTCGTTCATCGTGATGGCGCTCTGGACCCGGGTCTCCACATCGTTGCTCTCGAGCATATCCTGGAGCACGAGGGCGTTGATGGCGGTGCCGAGCATGCCGGCATAGTCGGCCGTTGCCCGATCCATGCCCTCGCGAGCGGCCTCGGTGCCCCTCAGCAAGTTGCCCGCGCCCACCACGATAGCCACCTCGATGCCCTCGAGGACCATGGCGCGCACCGTGCGGGCGATCCCCTGGACGATGGCACGGTCGATCCCGTACTCGTGCTCCCCGCTGAGGGCTTGGCCCGATAGCTTGAGCATGACCCGGCGGTAGGCAGGACCTGGTTTCACCGGCTTGGCGTCCTTCCCGCGGGCCACCTATTCGGCGGCTTCTTCCTCGCCCGTCTCGTCCAGCGAGAAGCGAGCGAACGCCTCGACGGTCGGTGTGGCGATGCCCAGCTCCTTGCCCTTGGCCTGGAGGTAGTCGGCGACCGTCGTCTTGCCCTTCTCGTCGCGGATGTAGGGCTGAAGGAGGAGGCACCGCTCGGCGAGCATCTTGCGCATCTGCCCGCCGACGATATTGTCCAGAGCCTTCTCGGGCTTGCCCTCCTTGCGCGCCTCATCCATGAGGAGCTTGCGCTCGGCTTCGAGACGGTCGGCATCCAGGTCCTGCTCGGTGATGACCTCGGGATTGGCCATGGCGATGTGCATGGCCACGTCCCATGCCACGTCCTTCAGCCCCTCGGCGGCCTTCTCGGCCTCCAGGTGCACCAGGACGCCCACTCGGTTGTTGAAGTGGAGGTACGAGCCCACGACGCCCCGATCGGTGGCCACGAGCTTGCGGACCCGGCCGAGCTTCATGTTCTCGCCGATCTTGTTGAAAATCTCCTGAATGGCGGTGCTGACCGTGCGACCCTCGCTGGTCTCGACCTCCAGCAGGTCCTCGGGCGACGATAGCTTGTCCGGTCCGTTCAGTGCCGCCATCCCGACTTCCTGGCACAGAGCGGCGAACTCCTCGTTGCGGGCCACGAAGTCGGTCTCGCAGTTGATCTCGACCATGGCGGCCTTGCTGGCGTCGTCGGCCGCGGCGATGTAGATCCGCCCTTCCCGGGTCTCCCGGCCGGACTTTTTCGCGGCCTTGGCCAGGCCCTGCTCCCGGAGCTGCTTGATCGCCGCGTCCATATCTCCGCCGCACTCCTCGAGGGCGCGCTTGCAGTCGCCCAGTCCTACGCCGGTGCGGTCCCGTAGCTGCTTCACCTGCTGCGCCGTAACGGCCATTGGTCGATCTCCTTCTGGCGAGGTGTTCGTACGTCTCCGGCGGCCCCGCTCCTAGGGAGCCGGGGCCACCGGTTGATGTCTCGGTTGGTCGGACTGCTACTCCTCGTCCGGAACCTCCACGCCCTCTTCGTCCAGGGCCTGGGACAGTCCGGCCAGCGGCTGCCCCGGCGCGGCCTCGACTTCCACTTTGCGCCCCTCCTGGGGGGCCGGGGGCTCCGGTGCGGGGGCGGGCTCGCCCTCGGGCTCCGCCGACGGCTTGGGCTTGGGCTCCGGAGTCTCCTCCTTGGCGAGCCGCTCGGCTGGTTTGGGAGTCGGAGCGGCCTCCTCCATGGGCTCGGCGGCGGCGCCGGGGTCGGTGGCGATGTCCTCGCCCTCGGCCGACTCCTGCCGCTCGGCGGCTTCGGCCGCGGCCTTCTCGGCGGCCTCCTTCTCGCGGATCTGCAGGCCCTCCAGGGCCGCATCGGCGATCAGGTTCGAGAGGAGCCGAATGGCCCGGATCGCGTCGTCGTTGCCGGGGATCGAGAAGTCCGCCTCATCGGGATCGCAGTTGCTGTCCACGATAGCCACGATGGGGATCTCGAGCTTCCGCGCCTCCTTGACGGCGATGTGCTCCTTCTTCAGGTCGACGATGAACACGACCGACGGAAGCCCGCCCATGTCCTTGATGCCGGTCAGGTACTTCTCCAGCTTCTCACGCTGCTTGGCGATGTCCATCCGCTCCGCCTTGGGGAGAAGCTCCCACTCCTCGGTCTCCATGAGCTCCTCGTACTCACGGAGCTTCTGGATCCGCTGACGAATGGTCTGCATGTTGGTGAGCATGCCGCCGAGCCAGCGCTGGTTGACGTAGAACTGCTGGCACCGCTCGGCGGCGCTCTGGATGGACTCCTGGGCCTGCTTCTTGGTGCCCACGAAGAGCACCCGGCCACCCTCGGTTACGGTGCTCCGGACGAAGTCGTAGGCTTCCTCTAGCTTCATGAGGGTCTTGTGCAGGTCGATGATGTAGATGCCGTTGCGCCCGCCGTAGATGAAGGGCTTCATCTTGGGGTTCCAGCGGCGGGTCTGGTGGCCGAAGTGAACGCCGGCCTCGAGCAGCTCTTTCATGGTGACGTGCGGCATGTGCCGATACCTCCCGGGCGGTCAGCCAGAATTTGCGCCATTAGGGCGCAGGAACGGGAGTGCGTGGCTTCCTTGGTCCACGCAAGCTATGGCAGTATAGCGCGCGATCGGCCCAGGGGCAAGCGCCGACAGGTCGTGGCAAGGAAGTCCCGGCGCCCAAGCTCCGCTAGTGCGCCTGGCAGGTGGTGACCTCCCCTCGGTCGAGCCGTCTGGCAACTACGCGTCTCTGGGCTTCATCCATGGCCAGCGTCACCCGTTTGCTCAGCCCGGCATCCTCGCTGACGGGTTAGGACGGACATAATCGCTGAAGCACTACATACCGCGTCCGGTCCGCCTTGCCATCCCATACCCAACCCGGTATCATGCCGACCGCTTAGCAGTCGACAGGCGAGGCACGCTGTCGCCGTGCCATACATGGCGAGATAGCTCAGTCGGTAGAGCACCGCACTGAAAATGCGGGTGTCCCCAGTTCAAATCTGGGTCTCGCCACCAACTGACACCAAACGGGCCGCCCTGGGGCGGCCCGTTTCCACGTACAAGCTCTGTCGCTTCGCCCGCTCAGGGCCGCCGGGCCGCCGCGCCGTAGGGCACGACGATCCGCGCGACCTGCCCCGTGTACATATCCAGGGGCGCCATGCGCCCGGTCTCGGGATTGGCGCAGGCGTAGTGGCCGACCGCGTCCTCCGATGTCACGGTGCAGAGCAGGGCACCCTCGGGCGAGAATCGGGCCTGGGGCCAGGCCTCCACCCCCGTGAGAAGCTCGTGATGCTCCTCGGTGCTACGGTTGAACAGCCGCAGTGAGTAGCTGCCCTGGGGATCATCCATGTTGTACCGCACGTAGGCCATCAGCACGCCATCGGGCGAGAGGACCGGGTCTCGGTCGAACCGGGTGGACCCGAGCACCTGGGACTCCTTGCCCACGCCCCGGACATAGAGCCGCGGATCGTCGTCCTCCCTGGGGTAAGCGTACGCCAAGGTCGCGCCCCCTCGGGCCGCGGCGGCGTCGAACCCCCAGGGCACGAGCATGTCCAGGTCGCCATCCAGCTTGGCCCGCACGATCCCCACTTCCTGGTCCGTGGGCCGGCTGCCCGACTCATAGACCAGCACCTCGGGGGCCAGCCACAGAGGCCGGGTTCCCTCACCGATAATCTGCTGCTCACCCGTCTGCACATCGAAGACCGTCACCGAGTAGGCACGCGTGAAGGCCAGCCGTGCCCCGTCGGGCGACCAGGTCAGATGGTCCAGATCGCCCTCGGCGATGGAGTCTACGATGAGTTGATACGACCCGCTGGGGTTGGCCGTTCGGGCCCAGCCGAGGGAGAGCGTCAACCCATCGGAGTGGACCCAAGCGATCCGCTTGCCGTCGGGCGAGGCAGCCAGGAGCTCCACGTTGCCGGGCACCTCGAGGAGGGTCTCCTCACCCGCCACCGGTGACGCGGCGAAGATCTCCCGGCCCCGGGCGCCAAAGGCGGCGGCCGGCAGGGGCACCGGACCCCCGGCAGCGACCGACGCGATGGGGATGTTCGTATCCTCGGCCTCGCCTCCGGGGCCCTCGGGACCGGCGGGAATGGGCACATTGGTGCCGGTGCCGTCCTCGGTCCCATCGGGCACGGTGGTCTCGGCGGCTGCGTCCTCGGCCTCGCCGGCTCCGGCAGGGGGAACCTGCTGATGGGTCGACAGGGGCGGCGGCTCGGGCGAGGTGGGCTGAGCGCCCATGGGCTCGATGCGCACTAGCTCGTATGTCACGGGTCCCGCGATGGTCTGGAACTGCCAGTAGACCAGGCCTGCGTCGGGATGTAGCAGGGCGTCCATTCCGGGGGTGCCGGACTGGATCCGGAAGCATCCGTCGAAGGTACCGGCGGGAACCACCACAGGCTCCAGGACCTCCGTGACCTCCAGGGCGAACAGGGACCGGGCCTCGCCGCCGATGGACTCGAGCCAGCGCCGGCCGGCGATGTCCACCGCCACGACCCGCTCCCTACGGGCCAGCGGACGCACGGCGGCCTGGTCGAACCAGGGCAGCCCGACCACACGGAAGGCCGGCACCCCGGCAAGGGAGTCGGCCGACGCCACCACACAGTTCACGGCCATGCGGCCGACCAGGTCCTCACGCAGGTACCGGTAGATGGAGCCGGCCTGGAAGGGCTCAAGATCCCCCGGCTCCTGGTGCTCCTCGACCCAGCTCCTCACCAGGACGAACTCACCGGAGCCCTCCTGGGTGGAGAACCGAAGCGCCACCAGCCCCTCCCCCGCCGCCAGTACCGCCTCGGCGGAGGCCAGGGGAGCCTCGACGCTTAGGGGCACCGTAACGCCCGCGGGATGGGTACCCGCCCAGGTCTCGACCGTTGCCGGGGTCGCCCCCGGGGGGACGGTCAGCAGCACGCGCTCCGCTCCGTTTTGCGTGAGATACACGGTTCCGGATGGGGGATCCAGCCGCAGAGTCGCCGGCTGCCCCGCATCCTCGCCAGCGACCAGGCTGTCCGGCGATGGGAATCCTCGCACGACGGCCTCATTGCCCTCTACGGAGATCACCCGCATCTGCACATGGTCCCGCAGGGGACCCCATTCGTACCAGTACGAGTAGACCTGCCCCTCCTCCAAGGGAAGAAGCGACGCGAGATCCGCGGCGGGGGCTTGCCCGAAGCTGAGTGCCATCACCAGCAGAAGGGAGTTCATGCGAACGTGCTCCTCTCCGGCGTCGTGGCCCACCGACGCGCCGTGCCGTCGGTCAAGGTTCGCAATTGGAGGTTGTCTTTGTCAAGGCGATACTGAGCCCGGCGCATTGAAGGACTAAGCCGTCGGAAGGGCGCACCCAAGGCCCCGGCGCACACCGACGCGCCCTTCCCGAGGAGGGATACGACCATGAGACTAGGCGCACCCGTGTTCGGCGAGGTGGGCACACCCGAGCTTTGGGCCAAGGCCCACTTGGACAAGGGCTACGGGGCCGCATACTGCCCCATCGGCGGTGATGCCGACGACGCCACGGCAAAGGCCTATGCCGACGCCGCGGGGGAGGCGGGGCTCATCATCGCTGAGGTGGGAGCATGGAGCAACCCCATCTCGCCCGACGAAGCGACCCGGTCGGCGGCGATGGACAACTGCAAGCGCCAGCTCGACCTGGCGGAGCGGATCGGCGCCCGGTGCTGCGTGAATATCGCGGGCTCGGTGGCCGAGCAGTGGGACGGGCCCGACAATGCCAACATGACGCCGGGGACCTTCGATCTCATCGTGGCATCGGTTCAGGAGATCATCGACGCCGTCTCGCCGCAGCGGACCTTCTATACGCTGGAGTGTATGCCGTACATGTACCCCACATGCGCCGATGACTGTGAGAGCCTCATCCGAGCCATCGACCGCCCGCAGTTCGCGGTCCATTTCGACCCCGTCAACATGATCAACAGCCCTTACCGCTACTACGGCTCGGGAGCCTTCGTGACCGACTTCGTCGAGCGCCTCGGCGACCGGATCCGGAGCTGCCACGCGAAGGACATCATCATCCGGCCCCAACTTACGCTGCATCTGGATGAGTGCGGCCCCGGCGAGGGGAACCTGGACTACCCCGCCCTCCTGACGGCTCTGAGCAAGCTCGACGCCGACACCCCCCTCATGGTGGAGCATCTCCAGACACCCGAGCAGTACGACGCGGCCATCGATCACATACGGCGGATGGCCGGCAAGGCCGGGGTGGCTTTCGTCTGATGTCCAGCGAACACTGCATCGCGAATGTCGCTCCACTCACGGCGGAGCTGCGGCCCTCGGAGCGTCCCGCCGAGCCCCTTGGCCCCACCCAGGTCGAGGGCCGCACCCTGGTGTCGCTCATCAGCCCCGGAACGGAGCTGAATGCCGCGTACCGCCATGGGCCCTTCCCGAGTACCCAGGGCTACGGTGCGGTGCTGGAGGTCGAGAAGGTGGGCGACCAGGTGGAGGCCCTCGCGCCGGGCGACCGGGTCTTCGTCCAGGGCCTGCACCAGAGCTGGCAGAGGGTGGATGCCATCGCGAGCCGGCCCGTGCCCCCCGAGCTGCCAGCGGAGATCGCCGTCTTCTGCCGGCTCATGGGGATCACCATGTCGACCTTGACCACGACCGAGGCCCGCCCGCCAGACCGGGTGCTCGTGACGGGGCTTGGCATAGTGGGCCTATTGGGGAGCCTCATCTTCGATGCGTGTGGCTATGCGGTCGTCGCGTGCGACCCCGATCCGAACCGCCGGGAGCTGGCCGAGGAGAAGGACGTGCCGACCGTGCTCGACCGGGTCCCCCTCGAGGACCCGCTGCTCCGGGGCCAGATCGGCCTGGCCCTGGAGTGCTCGGGCACCGAGCCAGCGGTTGCGGATGCGTGCAAGATGGTGCGACCTCGGGGCGAGGTTGTGCTTGTTGGGGTTCCCTGGAAGCGGACCTCGGACACCCAGGCCCACGACCTACTCCATGCCATCTTCCATCAGTACGCCATCGTGCGCAGTGGCTGGGAGTGGGAGGTGCCGCTCCAGCCCGCGCCCTTCGTGCGGGGCAGTGTGTACGACAACTACGCCGCGGCCATGGGGTGGCTGGCCCAGGATCGGGTCGACGTGGAGGGCCTGTACGAGATGACCTCCCCGGCGGACTGCCAGGAGGCCTACCAGAACCTGCTCCACAAGCGGGGCGACGCGCTAACGTACGTGTTCGACTGGTCGCGACTCTAGGCCGCGATCATGCGAGCCATGAGGTCTTGGATCTTCTCCATGTTGTTCTGGAGGTAGAAGGAGAACCGTCGCAGCTCGTCGGGGCCGACGCCCGTGGTCAGGCCGCCCAGGAGTGCCCACACGTCCGGGTTCACGTAGGTGGAGCAGGTGGCGGGGCAGATCCGCGACCCCGCGCCCACGGTGACCGCATTGGCCACGTGCACGGCGGCGGCCAGGGCCCCGTGGGGACCGGCGTCCGCGGGCGAGTGATGGAAGCGGATGGCGTAGACCAAGGGCTCGGGCAGTCCCCAGTACGACCCCACGGCTGAGCCGATGCGGGTATGGTCGGTCTGGAGCATGCGCTGCTCCGCCGTCACCAGGTGGCATCGCGCCTGGGTGGCGTACTCGAGGACCTCGCTGTACTGCTCGGGGATCGAGCACGCCATGACGATGATGCCGATGTCGTGGAGCAGTCCCGACACCAGGGCCTCGTCCCACCGGCAATCCACCAGGGTTCGGGCGATGTCTCCGGTGGAGCTGGCCACGGCCGCTGAGTGCTTCCAGAAGTTGTCCAGCTCGATCCCCTCGGGGAGGGGAAGCTGCTGGCTGAACTCCGCCGCGGCGGCGCTGATGGTCAGCAGCCGAACGGCCTGCATACCCAGAATCACGACGGCCTGGTGCAGGGTGGAGATCCGCTGGGGGAAGCCGAAGTAGGCCGAGTTCACCACGCGCAGCAGGCGGGCAGTGAGTACCGGATCGGTGGCGATGGCCGCTGCTATCTCCGCCGCGCTCGTCTCGGGCCGGGAGGTGAGCTGGAGCACCTGGGCCACGGCCGTGGGGAAGGTGGGAAGCCTGTCCAAGTCGGCGAGAATGCGCGCCTCGGGCATCGCGCCCCCCGCGTCGGCGTTCAGGTCTCGCTCGCTCGATGCGGTCATACGTCACCCACCCTCCGGCTGGCCTGTCCGAGGCCTAGTTTAGTTGAACATTCCACAGTCTGGCTGCAGTCGACCGCCGCGGCGAACAAAACCCGGTAACGACGGTTGCCTGCTCCCAGAAGCGTTTTGGGTATTTCCGCTCCTGATCTTGCCGCGCCTCCTATCTGATACATTCCCCCTCCGGCTTCGGCGCCCAAACAAAAAAAGAAGAAGGATGGCGGCGGGATTTGTGAAATCCTTCACAAGAGGGTATCATCCCGGGCCGGAGGAGTGGACCCGGCAGGCTGAAGACCCTCTCCGACCCGAGCACTGCGCTTCGGGAAGCCCCCTGGCATGGGAATGATGGGATCCACTGTGTCTGGCCCCTCGCGGTCGACAATCGAGACTCCGGCCACGGCTGGCGGCGACCGTGTGCTCCTCTCCCACGGAGGAGGCGGCCGGGCGACCGAGTCACTGCTTGACGGCGTCTTCTCGGCCTTCGCGGCGGCGGCTCACCCCAGGCAGGACGCTTCACCCTTGGGTGACAGCGGCCTGGTGGTATCCACCGATGCATTCGTGGTAACCCCCGTGGAGTTCCCCGGTGGCTCCCTTGGGGAGCTGGCCGTCTGTGGCACGATCAACGATGTGGCCGTGGCTGGAGCCGTGCCCAAGTGGCTGACGGCGGCCTTCATCCTGGAGGAGGGCCTGGACATGGAGCTTCTCCGGCGCACGGTGTCGGACATGCAGGAGTGCGCCCAGGCCGCTGGCGTCGAGATCATCTCGGGCGATACCAAAGTCGTTGGCCGAGGCTCGGCCGACCAGCTCTTCGTGGTGACCACGGGCGTGGGCGAGCGAGCCCCGGGCGTGGAGCTTGGCAGTCATCTCGCACGGCCTGGTGACGACATTCTGGTCAGTGGCACCATCGGCGACCATGGACTGGCCGTCATGGCCGCCCGGGCGGAGCTGCCTCTGGAGCCTCCCATCGAGAGCGATTGCGCGGCTTTGTCCGGTCTCATCAGCGATCTGTTGGAGGCCGCCGGGCCGAGCCTCCGGTGCCTGCGGGATCCCACCCGAGGAGGACTGGCAGCCGTGGCGAACGAGATAGCGGCGGAATCGGGGGTCACAATCTGTCTCCGGGAGAAGGACCTACCCGTGGCCCCGACCGTAAGAGACGCCTGTGCCTTGTTGGGCCTGGATCCACTCCAGGCGGCCAATGAGGGCAAGATCTGCGTAGTAGTGGACCCCTCGGCTACCGAGGACGCTCTGGCGGCGCTCCAAGCCCACCCGCTGGGCGGAGGGGCGGCGCGTGTCGGCCGGGTCGAGGAAGGTCCGGGAGGCCAGGTGTGGCTGGAGGGTGAGTTCGGGGGGCGCCGAAGACTGGAGCTTCCCAGGGGCGAGATGCTGCCCCGAATCTGCTGACGGAACTAAGCGCGCCCAGGCTGGTGGTGGCCGGGCGCGCTTTCATGGATAGTAAGGCGCCGGTGCGCTGCATCGAGTGAGGAGAGGAGAGCCCGAATGGAGCTCTACAAGATCGACGAGAAGGGCCTCGCCGAGGCCATGGCTCGAGTTATGGAGGACTATCGAGTCGTGGCGCCGGTGGAGAAGGGGCCCAAGCACGTCTTCGATGACATCGAGGACTGGAGCGATGCCCGTCCCATGGCGGTGGGCACCGTTCTGCCACCGAAGAAGTACGCCTTCCCCCAGCGGGAGACCCTCCTTCGGTTCACACTCACGGGCGAGACGCCCGAGGCCGAGGCGGTCATGGATGACACGCCCGTGGTCATGGCCGGAGTGCATCCGTGCGACATCGCCGGCCTCCGCTGCATCGACCACACCCTAGCCGGCCGGCACTTCGATGAGCACTACGGCGCCCGGAGGATGAACGCCATCGTCTTCGGCTTCGACTGCATGCCCGACGAGCACTGCTTCTGCACCAGCGTCGGGACCCTCAAAGCCGAATCGGGATACGACCTCTTCTTCACCCCCATCCAGACGGGTGGGTTCGTGATCCGCATCGGCACCCCCCGAGGCCGCCAGCTCTTCGAGAAGTACTTCCAGCACGCCGAAGGCGCGGGCGTCTATGAGGAGTCACTGGAGGCCGACTTCCGCCAGCGCAAGGCGGAGGCCGTCACCGCTCACATCGACGCGCCCGTCGATGATCTTCCGGAGGTCTACCAGGAATCGATGGACAGTGAGGTCTGGGACAAATGGGGCGCGGTCTGCTTCAGTTGCGGCTCATGCAGTCTCGTGTGTCCCACCTGCTACTGCTTCGATGTGCAGGACCGGGTCTCGCTGGACGGCAGCGAGGGCCGGCGCGACCGGATCTGGGATGCCTGCACCCTTCCCGACTTCGCCACCGTCGCCGGCGGCCACGACTTCCGTCCCACGGCCCCCAAGCGGCTCATTCATCGCCACAACCGCAAGTTCAACTACCAGCAGGAGCGCTACGGCGAGCCCCACTGCACTGGATGTGGCCGTTGTGGCCGTAGCTGCCTGGTCCATATCAACATGGTCACCGTGGCCAACGAGCTCATCGCTGAGCAGAAAGGGGAGGAAGCCTAAATGGCTCTAGCCGCCGATAGCTCCATCTACGTACCCGAGCCCGTAACCCTCCTCGAGACGGAGCAGCCCACCGAGCTGGAGAAGGTCTTCCGGGTCAAGTTCGACTCGGGCCGTCCCCTCGGCCACGGGCCTGGGCAGTTCGTGCAGGTGTCCCTCTTCGGCATCGGGGAGGCGCCCATCTCCATCTGCTCATGCCCCGGCAACGACGAGTACTTCGAGATGACCGTCCGCAATGTGGGCATGCTCACCAACAAGATGCACCAGATGGCCGACGGCGCGAAGTTCGGCGTCCGCGGGCCCTTCGGCACCACCTTCCCCATGGACGAGATGAAGGGCAAGGACCTGGTCATGGTGGCCGGCGGGATCGGCCTGCCCCCCCTCCGGTCCCTCATCCTGCCCGTCATGGAGAACCGGGATGAGTTCGGCAAGGTGTTCATCCTGTTCGGCACCAGAACCCCGCAGGAGATCCTCTTCGCCGACGACTTGAAGGCCTGGAACGAGATCCCGAACACCACGGTGCTCCAGACCGTGGACCAGGGCGACGACACCTGGGACGGCAACGTGGGGGTCGTCACGACCCTCTTCCCGCAGGTCTCCGTCGACCCGGACAACACCTACGCCGCCATCGTCGGCCCGCCCATCATGTACAAGTTCGTCGTCATGGAGCTGGCCAAGCTCGGGGTCGCCGATGAGCGGATCTTCATGTCCCTCGAGCGCCGCATGAAATGCGGAGTCGGCAAGTGTGGCCACTGCCAGATCAACCAGGTGTGCGTCTGCATGGACGGCCCGGTCTTCCGCTACAGTGAGGCGCGCGATATGACGGAGGCGATATAGCCGTGAAGCCAAAGGTAGCTTTCTTCTCCTTCACAAGCTGCGAAGGGTGCCAGCTCGCGCTGCTCGAGTGTGAGAACGAGCTGCTCGATATCCTCGGCGCCATCGATGTGGTCAAGTTCCGTGAGGCCATGTCCGAGACCAGCGATGAGTACGACATCGCCTTCATCGAGGGCTCCATCAGCACCCCCCACGATGAGGAGAAGATCAAGAAGATCCGGGATACCGCGAAGGTCATCGTCGAGTTCGGCGCCTGCGCCGCCACCGGCGGCCTGAACGCCATGCGTAACAGCATGGGCACCGAGGAGGACCACTACGAGGAGCTACGGGAGAAGGTCTACGGGCCCGTGGGCGTCGAGCACTTCCGGTCCACCAAGGCCCGCCCCGTGCATGCCGTGGTGCCCGTCGAGCTGACCATCCCCGGCTGCCCCGTGGACCGCGGCCATCTTCTCGAGGTCATCGAGGCCGTGCTAGTGGGCCGCAGCCCGCGCCAGTTCGACCACCCCCTGTGCGTGGAGTGCAAGCTCAACGACACCGTCTGCGTCGTCGAGGCCTATGGCCAGATGTGCATGGGCCCCGTGACCCGAGCCGGCTGTGACTCCATCTGCCCCAACGTGGGCGACGCCTGCGAGGGCTGCCGGGGGCTGCTACCGAGCGGTAACTTCGCCGCCCACCAGCAGATGCTGGAGGAGCACGGGAACTCCAAAGAGGAGATCCGGCTGCGCTATCTGATGTTCAACGCTTACCCGTGCGAGGAGCTGGAGGTACCGCTTCCATGAGCAACGGTAACGGTAATGTAGATGTCTTTGTAGAGAACATCACCCGGGTGGAGGGCCACGGCAATATCAAGGTCCGAGCCTCGGATGGCAAGCTGGAGGAATGCCAGCTCCAGATCACCGAGTCACCCCGGTACTACGAGCAGATGCTGCTGGGCCGGAAATGGTACGACGCCGTCCACATCACCTGCCGGATCTGCGGGATCTGCTCGACGGGCCATACCTGCTCATCGCTCCAGGGCATGGAGCGGGCCATGGGCATCGAGCCCTCGGAGCAGACCCACAAGCTCCGGGAGCTGGGCCTGATGGGCGAGACCCTTCAGAGCCATTACCTCCATGTGTACTTCCTGGTCGCGCCGGATCTGCTCGGCGTTCCCAGCGTGGTGCCCCTGGCCGAGACTCACACCGACGTGGTGAAGATGGCGCTGCGCCAGAAGCGACTGGCCAATGACATCTGCTGCGTCACCGGCGGCCGGCACATCCACCCCCTGAGCATGAGGGTCAACGGGTTCACCAGCTTCCCCACCAAGGAGGAGCTGGCCGGGCTCAAGGAGCGCCTCATCGCCTCCCGCGACGACCTCCAGGCCACCGTCGAGCTGCTGCTGACCCTGGCGGACAAGCTGCCGGCCTTCGAGCGCGAGTGTGAGTACGTGGCCCTGACCAACCCGCCCCGGTACGAGTTCTACTCCGGCAAGATCGGCTCCACCGTGACCGAGCCCGTCGAGCCCAACGACTACAAGAGCAAGGTCATCGAGACCACCGTGCCGCACAGCCATGCCAAGTTCTGCGGCTCCGATGGCAAGCCGTACCAGGTCGGCGCTCTGGCCCGGTTCAACCTCAATCACGAGTACCTCAAGCCCGAGGCTAAGGAAGTAGCCAAGACCCTGGGCATGCCCGGTCCCTCGACCAACCCTTACTTCATCAACATCGCCCAGGTCGTCGAGTGCGTCGAGACCACCGAGTACGCCGTCGAGCTGATCGACCACTTCCTGGATGTGGGCTTCGATCCCGAGCAGGACGGCCACCGGGACGTCAAGCCCCAGGCGGGCCGCGGCACGGGCGCCGTCGAGGTGCCGCGCGGCATCCTCTTCCACGAGTACGAGGTGGATGACGAGGGTACCATCGTCGACGCCAACCTCATCATCCCCACGGGCCAGAACCTGGCGAACGTGGAGGCCGACTTCGAGGCCCTCGTCCCGACCATCCTGGACAAGGAGCACAAGGAGATCGAGCTGCTGCTGGAGATGCTGGTCCGCGCCTACGACCCGTGCATCTCCTGCGCCACCCACCTCCTGAACGTGGAGTGGATCGACTAGCGACCCTAGCTACCAGGGCGACGGGCCGGCGTGCACGCCGGCCC
>WJIW01000071.1 GCA_014730065.1 Armatimonadia bacterium
AGGGCGAGCATGAGGCCGAGTACTACACGGGCCAGAAGGGCCACGAGCTGCGCCGCGAGGTGGGCGACGCCCTCGCCGACGAGGGAACCGACGCCGATGCCGAGACCCTCATCATCTTCCAGAACCTGCTCCAGACCGATGGCAACAAGCTGTCCGGAAGCTGCCCGTACTACGGCGGCGGCGATCACCTGTCCGGGACGGCATGGGTCACCGACCACGCCATACTCGATACCCTCAACCTGACCCGGACCGAGCCCACGGTATACGACAATGAGCGGCCCTACTCGCTGGGGAAGTACAACTCCGTGTACATCGGCGGCGCTGCCCACGAGCTGGGCCACGCCCTCGGGCTACCCCACGTGCTGGCAACCCCCGCCGAAGCCGAGATGGGCACCACTCTGATGGGCAGCGGCAACTATACCTTCCGCGAGGAGGTGCGCGGCGAGGGCAAGGGCTCCTTCCTCAGCGATGCCAGCGCCCTGGTTCTCTCGACCCATCCGCTGTTCCGCGGGTCCGACCACGGCAAGGATGACCAGGTCTCCTGCGATCTTCTCCAGGTTCGCGGCGAGCCGGCGGCGGGGGGCATGGTGGTGCGCGGCACAGTGGCCGCCAGCCAGCTCCCACGCGGCGTCATCGCCTTCTGTGATCCCGACGGACACAGTGACTACAACGCTCACACATGGACGGTTAAGGTGGACGACGCGGGCCGGTTCAAGGTCCGCACCAGCGACTTTGAGCCCGGCGGACACGAGCTGCGCCTGAGCTTCGTGTTCCCCGGCGGCCAGGTCATCACCCACGGAATGCCCTTCATCGTGGACGAAGCCGGCGTGCCCGACCATCGCGTGCTCGAGATCGGGCGACTACATCGGGAGGGCGTGAAGGCCCTCGAGGAAGGCGACGACCAGGTAGCTCGGGACCTGTGTGAGGCCGCGGTCAGGGTCTTCGACGGGATCCCGGGGCCCCTCCGGACTGCGTTCCAGGCGAACCTGGCGGGGAAGGCGGGCTCCCTTATGGAGGTGGCCGCGTCGACGCCGGCTACCAACCCGACCGAGAGTCCGGCGGATCTCGCCGATGACGTCACCGAGGCGTACCTCTCCGATCTGGCCTGGGAGTCGGCGGAGGTGGGCTGGGATGAGCCCTTCCGAGACCGCATCCCCGACGGCAAGCTCCTGGAATCGGGCGAGCGGTACCATGCCCATGGATTGTACGCCCACTCGGCCTCCCGGTACGTCTACCGCCTGGGCGGGGAGTGGACCACACTCGAGACGAGCTATGGACTACAACAGGGCGCCCAGGGGAGCGTCATCTTCGTCGTCCTGGGCGACGGCGAGGAGCTGCTGCGCTCCGACGAGGTCACGGACTTCGTGGAGCGGTCCGCGCAAATCGACCTGAAGGGCGTGGACGTATTGGAGTTAGTGGTGGAAGAAGGGGGACATGGGAACTACCAGGACTGCAGCGTGTGGTTCGCGCCGCGGATCCTGCGATGAGGGCGAGGCCGGCCGCCGCCTAGGGCGAACATACTGGCGGATCGAGCGTCGGTAGCCCATGGTGGTGACGCTATGAATCGCGCACACACGGTCCGCACCGCGCTCCTCCGCCTGGCTCTGGTCAGCGCCGTCTGCGCCGGCTTGGCGCTCGCAACCGGCGCGGCTCATGCCCAAGCCTACCAGCGGCAGCCGATTCCACCCTACGAGTATCCCGCCCAGGCCGTGGAGGTGACCGAGCTGGATGAGCTGGTCGCCGCCGGCCTGCGGCAGCACGGCGTCTCGGCCACCTACCCCTGCTCCGATGAGGTCTTCGTCCGGCGGGTGTACCTGGACGTGACCGGCACCCTCCCCGAGCCCGAGGCCGTGGAGGCCTTCCTGAGCGACACCACTTCGGACAAGCGCGCAGCACTCATCGACGAGCTGCTGGAGAGCGACGACTACGTCGATCTCTGGACCCTCCGCTGGTGTGATGTCCTGAGGGTCAAATCCGAGTTCCCCATCAACCTATGGCCCAACGGCGTCCAGGCCTACCATCGCTGGATCCACGAAGCCGTTCGCGACAACATGCCCTACGACGAGTTCGCCCGCCAGATGCTAACGGCTAGCGGCAGCAACTTCCGGGTGCCCCAGGTGAACTTCTACCGCGCCATCCAGGGCACCGAGCCTCGGTCCATCGCCGCGGCGGCGGCCCTCACGTTCATGGGGAGTCGCCTGGAAGGTTGGGATGCCGAGCGGCAAGCGGGCATGGAGCAGCTCTTCAGCCGCGTCGCCTACAAGCGTACCGATGAATGGAAAGAGGAGATCGTCCACCTCGACCCCGCGCCCGCCCAGGCCTTCGATGCCCTGCTCCCCGATGGCACCCAGGTCACCATCGAGCCCCACCAGGACCCCCGGGCGGTATTCGCCGACTGGCTGATCCAGCCGGATAACGAGTGGTTCGCGCCGGCGGTCGTGAACCGGATCTGGGCATGGCTGCTCGGACGGGGGCTCGTCCATGAGGCCGACGACATGGGCCCCCACAACCCGCCGGTGTACCCGGATGTCCTGGCCTATCTATCCGTAGAGCTCTCCGATGCCGACTGGGACCTGAAGCGCGTCATGCGGCTGATCCTCAACTCCGCCGTCTACCAGCAGTCCGCCCTGCCCGTGAGCACCCATGAGGACGTGGAAGCTCTTTTCGCCTGCTACCCCGTGCGACCCCTGGAGGCCGAGGTGCTGCAGGATGCGCTGGTTCAGCTAGGCGCGCAGCCGCCCAGCTACGAGAGCGCCATCCCCGAGCCCTTCACCCATGTGCCCGAATCCAACCGCACCATCGCCCTGGCCGACGGCAGCATCACCAGCCAGTTCCTCGAGATCTTCGGCCGGCCCACCCGGGACACGGGCCGGATGTCCGAGCGCGGCACTGAGCCCAGCGACGCCCAGCGGCTGTACCTACTCAACTCGACCGATGTCCACAATCTCGTTCAGCGCAGCCGGATCTTCCTGGACATCCTGCTGGAGCATGAAGGGGATCCCCTGGGCGCCGTGGATGCAGCGTACCTGACACTTCTCTCTCGCCACCCAACCCAGGCTGAGCTCCAGGCCATCGCGGCCCAGTTCCAAGCCAGGGAGGGCCGGCCCCAGCCCAAGAAGGCCCTGGAAGACATCGCCTGGGCGCTCCTCAACAGCAAGGAGTTCCTCTACCACCACTAGCCCGACCCACGACCGTAAGGAGGCAGTCCATGTGGATCCATGAGCCCCCACCCACACTGACGAGGCGTGAGGCCCTGCGCCGCGGCCTGCTGGCCGCCGCGGGCCTCGCCATAGCGGGCGCCGCGCCCGGCCGGGCCCAGATGCCCGCGCCCAAGGCCAAGTCGGTCATCCAGATATGGATGTGGGGCGGCCCGTGCCAGATCGATACCTTCGACCCCAAGCCTGATGCGGGTGAGGAGTACACCGGGCCCCTCAACGAGGCGATCCCCACCAATGTGGACGGCATCCGCATGGGTCAGCTCATGCCCAATCTGGCGACCATGGCCGACAAGCTCGCCATCCTGCGGAGCGTGACCCATGGCGTGAACGCCCACGAGACGGCGTCGTACATCGTCCAGACGGGCCAGGACCCCGAGGACCGTCTCGTATACCCTAGCGTCGGCGCCGTGGTCTCGCGCTTCAAAGGGTACGATGGCGCGTACGAAGGCCAGATCCCGCCCTATGTGGTGCTCACCAAGTCCCAAGGCCGGTTCTCCGAAGCTGGCTTCCTGGGTCCCAACTACAAGCCCTTCGTGACGGGCGGCGACCCCAACCGCAACCCCTTCACAGTGGAAGGGATCGTCGCTGCGGGGATCAACGAGAAGCGCCAGCGCACTCGCCGCGACCTCCTCCACGCCCTGGACACGCTGGGCAATCTGATGTCCCGCAACCCTCAGTTCGAGGATATGGAAGATGCCGAGGAGCGGGCCTATGACCTGATCCTGGGCGACGGGGCCGCGGTCTTCGATCTGAGCCAGGAGACCGACGAGGTGCGCGAGCGTTATGGCCGTAACACCTTCGGCCAATCGTGCCTCGCCGCCCGGCGGCTGGTGGAGCAGGGCGTGCCGTACGTAACCATCAACTATGGTGGGTGGGACACCCACAAACGGCACTTCGAGACCATGAACCAGAAACTCCCCCAGATGGACCAAGGCATGGCCGCTCTGCTAGCCGACCTCTCCGAGCGGGGCTTGCTGGATAGCACCATCGTGTGGTGGGGAGGGGAGTTCGGACGGGGCCCCAAGGTCCAGTGGGAGGAGCCCTGGAACGGCGGGCGCAGCCACCACGGCGCCTGCTTCAGCACCGTCCTGGCCGGCGGCGGGTTCCGGGGCGGCGTCGCCGTGGGGGAATCCGACGCCACCGGCAGCGAGGTCGCCGAGCGGCCCATCCACCCCCGGGACATCATCCGTGCCATCTACGAGCAGCTCGGGATCGACCCCGACGGCCATATGCCGAACCCAAGGGGATTGGACCTGACGGTCATGCCACCGTCCGAGGGAGGAGGCCGACTCGATGAGATTCTGTGAAGCGAACAGGGCTTGCAGGGGCTGGGGAGGCACGTGGATCGTGCTCCTCGCCCTGCTTCCTCTCCCAGCTCTCGCCCAGCAGCCGTCGGCGCCCCACATCGGCTACGTCTACCCCGCGGGGGGCCAGCGGGGCACCGAGATCGACGTCACCGTCGGCGGCCAGCGACTCTGGGGGGCGTGGGGCGCCCACGTCTCCGGTGAGGGAGTGACCGTCTCCGACGTGGAGCATCAAGGCGTCACCGGCCGGATCCAGTACAAGCACGTGCGCGAGATCCAGCGGCTCATCATCGATCACGTCAAGCGGCGGGTGGAGGCCATGCCGCCCGGCAGCCGGCCCAGGCTGCCCGACGGCTTCTTCAGCCGCGCCGGCCAGCCGCCCGAGGAGCCGGTGGAGCTGCCCGATCATCCCCTCATTCAGGACCTGGACAAGCGCACCCTCGAGGAGCTTCGGGAGATCTCCGAGTGGTTCCGTGACCGTAAGAACCTGGAGCCGCCGCAGCGGGCCATCGCCGAGACCGTGTCCCTTCGCGTGACCATCGCCGCCGACGCCGAGCCCGGCCTTCGGGAGATCCGGGTCATCACGGGCCGCGGGCCCAGCGTGCCCATCCCCTTCTACGTGGACCGCCACCCGGAGATCCGCGAGGTGGAGCTGAACGACTCCCGGGCCATGGAGCGCGAGCCCCTGGTGCCGCC
This sequence comes from Armatimonadia bacterium, assembly GCA_014730065.1. GTDB lineage: Bacteria > Armatimonadota > Zipacnadia > UBA1398 > UBA1398 > UBA1398. The sequence goes on from WJIW01000071.1 coordinate 5,219, forward strand.
GGTCGTGATCAACGGGCAGATAGGCCCCGGTGATGTGGACCGGTTCCGCATTCGTGCCGAGGAGGGCGACCGGCTCGTACTTCGAGCCCAGGCACGGGAGCTGGTCCCCTACCTGGCCGACGCTGTGCCCGGGTGGTTTCAGGCCGTGGTCGCCGTGTATGACGAATCGGGCCAAGAGGTGGCCTATGTGGACGACTTCCGCCACCGTCCCGATCCCGCGCTGCTCTTCGAGGCGCCCCGTCCGGGCGAGTACGAAGTGATGATCCGGGACTCCATCTACCGGGGCCGGGAGGATTTCGTGTACCGCCTGTCCATCGCCGAGGGGCCCTTCATCACCAGCGTCTACCCCGCAGGCGGGACGGAGGGCAAGCTGGTCTCCTCCGAGGTCGATGGCTGGAACCTACCCTCGGACCGGATCCAGCTCGACACCGATCCGGGCGGAGCCGTCATCCGGCCCGTCGCCCTGTCGGCGCCATCGGGTTCATCGAACGCGGTCCCCGTGGCCGTGAGCAGCCTGCCCGAGACGGAGGAAGCGGAGCCCAACGGCTCGCCCGACGACGCCCAGCTCGTGCAGCTTCCCTTGACCATCAACGGCCGGATCGAAGCGCCCGGCGATGAGGACGTGTACCGCTTCGGGGGCCAGGCCGGCGACCGTATCATCGCCGAAGTCACGGCCCGCCGGCTCGACTCCCCCCTGGACTCCGTGGTGTACCTGGTGAACCCGTCGGGCGAGGTGATCGCCTGGAACGACGACTTCAAGGACCCAGCCCATGGCCTGGTGACCCATCACGCCGATTCCTACGTCAGCGCCGAGCTGCCCGCCGATGGCATGTACTGCCTGCGCATCGCCGACGCGCAAGCTCGGGGCGGCAGCGACTTCACCTACCGACTCCGCGTGGGCCCGCCGCAGCCGTCCTTCGAGCTGCGGGCCGTCCCGTCCAGCTTGGCCATCCCCGCAGGTGGGGCCGGGGTCCTTGAGGTCCACGCCCACCGGATCGACGGGTTCGAAGGGCCCATCGAGCTGAGGCTCACCGACGCACCCGAGGGCTTCCGTATCGACGGCGGGGTGATCCCGCCGGGGACGGACAGGGTCAACATCACCGTCAGCGCGCCCAGGCCCGAAGGCTCACGGATAGCGGCCATCGAGATCCAGGGCCAGGCCCAGGTGGACGGCCAGACTGTCGCCCGGCCCGTCGTCGCCGCCGACGACATGATGCAGGCCTTCATCTACCATCACCTGGTCCCACGCATGGAGCTGGTGACCATGGTGCTGGGCGACAACCGCGCGCCCTTCCCGGAGATCGCCCACGATGCGCCCATCGACCTGCCCGTCGGGGGCCGGGCGGAGGTTGTTGTGGACCTGCCGGGCCGGGGCGTGGTCGACGGGATCCATTTCGAGCTGCGCGATCCCCCAACGGGCGTAAGCCTTGTCGATGTGCGCCGTGAGCCGGCGAAGGTAACGCTGGTGCTGGCCTGCGATGCAGCCCGAGACGAGAGCTTCTCGGGCAACATCATCGCCGACGCCTACATCCAGAACCCTATACGCGACGACGACGGCAACCCGACGGGTCGCACGCGCAAGGTGCCCTTGGGCTCCCTGCCCGCCATCGCCGCGCGGATCGCCGGGTGAATCGGGCAAGGGAGGCAGGAGGCGTTAGCCCGCCGTGGAGCTCGAGGTGTAGCCCCAAGCACGGGTCAGGCCGGGCCGCCTAGAGCGACGCCACCAGAATCTCGCGGAGCAGCTCCCGCCCCGCCGGCCGGGGATTGGTCACCACATGGGCCATGGACTTCTGGACCCCTTCGTAGACCTTCTCGAAGTCGCCCTCATCCACATCATGCTCACCGAGGGCCGGCGCGAAGTTGATCTCGCTCAGGAACCCGCGAAGCGCATCGCCGGCTCGCGAGGCGGCTTCGGCGTCGGAGACCTGCACGTCGGGCTTGAAGGCCCGGTAGATGCGAGCGTACTTCCTGGGCGCGGCCTGGCAGTTGGCGTCGAACACTTGGGGAAGAAGGGCCGCGATGGCAGTGCCGTGGGGGATGCCGAACTCGGCCCCCAGGGGATGAGCGAGGATGTGGGCCGCACCGACGCCACCGTTGAGCGCCGCGCCGCCCAAGTAGTTGGCCATGGCCATATCGGCCCGGGCGTCCACGTCCTCGGGGTTGCGGATGGCCTTGGGCAGTGCATCGGCGATGAGCTCCAGTGCGCGCAGGCCGTACGCTTCGGTGAGCGGGTTGGCGCCCAGTGACACGTACGATTCCGCCGCGTGGCTTAGGGCGTCGATGCCCGTGTACGCCGTTTCGTACTGGGGAAGACTGAGGGTCAGCTCGGGATCGAGAAGGGCGAGCTGGGGCACCATGTAAGGATGCAGAAGCGCCTTCTTGATCCGCTCCTCCTTGTTCGTGAGCACCGCGACCCGGTTCGCCTCCGAGCCCGTGCCCGAGGTGGTCGAGACGGCCACATAGGGCAGCCCCGGCCGGTCCACCTCGCGGCGGTCCATCTGGTAGTCGGCCGTGGGCCCGTCGTGGGTGATGAGAAGGGCTACCGCCTTGGCGCAGTCCATGACACTGCCGCCACCCAGCCCGATGACCAGATCGCAGTTCTCGGACTTGCCCATGGCCACGGCCCGGTCCGTGGTATCGACCGATGGGTCGGGCTCCACGCCCTCGAAGAGCACCCACTCCACACCTGCATCGGTAAGGGAGCGGCGGGCCTTGTCCAGGGCGCCCGTCCGCTTGACGGAGCCGCCGCCGATAACGATCAGCGCGCGCTCGCCCAGAGGCCGACACAGCTCACCCAGCTCCGCCAGCCGCCCGGGGCCGAAGACCGTCCTGCGGGTCAAAGTCACGTCCATGGTGCACGCCATCTCACACGCCTCCTTCTGTCGAATGTGCCCTTCCCGCTCCTCGCGCCCGGCCCCTGCCAGGGAGGATTCCGGGCCGAGCCGGCGCACGGAGATGCGTGTCAGCCCAGCCCCCTAACCCGACCGAGATCTCGCCACCCCTCCTGGAGTGGTTCGACCGAACGGGGCGGGCGATGCCATGGCGCGAGACGCGGGATCCGTACCGGATCTGGGTATCGGAGGTCATGCTCCAGCAGACCCAGGTGACCGCGGTGATCCCCTACTACGAGCGGTTCGTCCGACGCTTCCCGAGCGTCCAGGCCCTGGCGGCGTCCACCGAGAACGAGGTGCTTGCCCTGTGGGAGGGTTTGGGCTACTACTCCCGTGCGCGGAACCTCCATAGCGCGGCCCGGCGCATCGTCGACGACCACGACGGGCTGTTCCCCACCGATCATGCCCAGGTTCTGGCCTTGCCCGGTGTGGGGCCCTACACGGCGGGGGCCGTGCTGAGCATCGCCTATGAGCAGCCCCTGCCCGCCATCGACGGCAACGCGGAGAGGGTCCTCTGCCGGGTCTTCGGTATCGAAGGCGACGCCCGCCGAGGTGAGGCAAGAAAGACGCTCCGCCGGCTCGCCACCGAGGCCGTACCCGCCCGTCGCCCCGGCGACTACAACCAGGCCCTCATGGAGCTGGGCAGTCAGGTGTGCCTGCCCGACGCTCCCAACTGTGGCTCGTGCCCTCTGGCGACTCTGTGCGTCGCGGTACGCTCGAACCGGCAGCACGTCCTGCCCACTCCGCGGCAGCGGCCGAAGCTCCAGCGATGCTATGTGGCTGCCGCGGTGCTCTGGCGGCGTGGCAGGGTGCTGGTGGCCCGGCGTCCGTCGGAGGGCGTGTGGGCGGGCCTGTGGGAGCTTCCTTGGATGGAGGCGGGATCGGAGATCGAGTGCCCTGACGCTCTAGTGCCGTTCCTGCGAGACGCCTTCGGGCTACGTGCCGAAGGCCTGGCGCCCATCGATCACTTCAGCTACGGCGTGATGAACACCCGCTATCGGGCGGCCGTCTACGAGACCCGCCACGTGCGCGGTCGCGCGCGCCCGGCCCAGCACGAGGCAGTAGCGTGGAGGTCACCGACGGAGCTCGAGGGGCTCATCATGCCGGCCCCTCACCGGAGGGTGGCGCGCCGGCTCGCCCGCTGAGTGGTAGGTCGAGAGCCAGCCGTCACGGCTGGCTCTCGATCGCAAGCCTGTGGCGCGATGACCTACCGATCGGCGGTCCACCAGGTATAGAAGAGGTCGGTGCTGGGATGGTGACCGATGCGCTCGGTGCGGTCCCAGGCCTTGCTGATGCCCATCCACT
>WJIW01000649.1 GCA_014730065.1 Armatimonadia bacterium
GGAGTAGCCCACGCACCCGGGTGCGTGAAACAACGTACCCGAGCCCGTGTCTCTCCCCTCTAAAGCCCCTAGGCTGGAACTGCCGCCGCCCATGGGGCTGGTGGGGAGAGGAGAGCTACCCTATGGCTTTCAAGCGTATCGCCGCCGTGTTCGGCATCTTCGTTCTGACCAGCGTGGGCTGGGCCATCCTGGGCGGGACCACCGCCTTCCGGTCCAGCGACACCTACAGCGACCTGGGCCGGGAGGTTAGCGGGATCTATGGCGCGCCCATCGTCCAGCGCGCACCCACCTTCGAGATCCTGAGGCCGAAGGACACCGACGAGTCCAGCAAGGAGGGGGACGACGACGAGGCCAAGGTCCGCTGGCTGTCGCGTACCGCCGAGCCCGACGCCAACGAGATCGACGTTGCGCTGGACCTGGATCTGCGCAAGAAGGGCCTGCTCTGGTTCCGGACCTACGGCGTGGCCTTCGATGCCACGTACACCCTCAAGGGCCCCTTCGAGGAGGGAGAGTTCGCCCGGGTGACCGTGCCCCTGCCCCAGGCCCGGGCCACGTACGATCAGTTCCTGTTCGAGGTGAACGGTAGGTCGGCGCGCCCCGGCGGCGACCTGAGCGGCGGCCTGACGGTGGACGCGCCCGTGACCTCCGGCGAGGACACCGTCGTCCGCCTGAGGTACGAGACTAGGGGCATGGATCGGTGGGAGTACTCCTTCGGCGCGGGCACGGCCCAGGTGAAGGACCTGGACATGGAGGTCGTCACCGATTTCGCTGACTACGACTTCCCGGCTCAGGGCCTGGCGCCCAGCTCCCACGGGCCCGATGGAGAGGGCCAGTGGAAGCTGGAATGGGATTCCGATGCCCTTCTCACGGGCGCGCCCGCTGCCGTCATCGTGCCCGGCAAGCTGAATCCGGGCCCCCTGGCGTCCCGGATCACCTTCTTCGCGCCCGTGGGGCTGTTGTTCTTCCTCGCCGTGGTGGTCATCATCGGCGCGGCCCGGGGCAACAGCCTCCACTCCATGCACTACTTCTTCATCTGTGCCGCCTTCTTCGCGTTCCACCTGCTCTTCTCGTACCTGGTGGATCATGTGGACATCAACGCGGGATTCCTGCTGGCGGCGGCGACGTCGGTGCTGCTGGTGGCGAGCTACGTTCTGAGGATCAAGGGGGCACGCTACGCCCTGGGGATCATCGCCCCGGCGCAGATCCTGTTCCTGATCCTCTTCTCCTATGCGTTCTTCTTCAAGGGGTACACCGGCCTGACTATCACTATCGCGTCGGTGGTCACCCTGGCCGCGCTGATGCACATCACCGCGGGCGTCAAGTGGGACGAGCTGCGCCCAGCCGAAGCCGAGACTCAGCCCCAGCCCACACCGGAGACGGCGGGGTAGGGCGCACACTGGCGGCCATCCACCCGGGGCAACGCAGCCCCGGGTCGATGGACCTCAGAACCCCTTGGCCAGCTCGCGAGCCTTCTCGATGGCCTCGGCCTTTCTCTCCTCGGCCTTGTCTGGATCCATCAGAGTGGGCTCGACCACGAGGGATCGGATGTCGGTGAAGCCGATGAACTGCAGCCAGGTCTTCACGTAGGGGAGCTGATAGTCGAAGGCCTCCATGTCCGAGCCCTCTGGGTAGGCGCCGCCCCGAGCGGCCGTGATCAGCGCCGGCTTGCCGGTGACCAGGCCGGTATAGCCCTCCTCGGGCGAGTAGTTGAAGAGGTACGTGGGCTGGGTGATCACGTCGATGTAGTGCTTCAGCGTGTAGGGGATGCCGAAGTTCCACATGGGCACCGAGAGCACGTACTTGTCGGCTGACTTGAACTCCTCGATGGCATCCTCGACCGCCTTCCACGCCTTGGCCTGCTCGCCGCTCGGCTCATCCCCGTGCAGGATGGCGTACTTGGCATCGAGAGCGGGCCCGTCGAAGGGCGGTAGCTCCAAGGAGCTCATATCCAGGGTATCGATGTCATCATTGGGGTGCGCGTCGTCGTAAGCCTCGATGAAGGCCGCCGCGACGGCCAAGGAGCGAGACCGGTCACCGCGGGGTGAGGCCATTAGGTGCAGTAGTTTTGCCATTGTGAGTCCCCCTTACCGAATTGTGGTGACAAGGCGAGCCACCACCCTCTATCGTTACATAGGCGAGGGGACGGGGGTATCGGGAGGATTCCCTATGGCGGGCTACTCCGCCACTACTTTCAGCTCGCGCCGGGCCGAGCGGCCGTCCACATCCCACGTCCAGACGGAGACCCGGTACGTTCCCGGCTCGGCGAAGGTGCAGTCCACCGAATGCGTGCGGTACACGAGCTGCTGGCCGGGCGGGTAGTCGACGAAGGCGTACGCCTTCACGTACTGGCGGTCTCCGTCGGCATCCCGGCCGGCGGGCATGCGCACGGGAGCGTCGCGCTCCTCCACGATGGCCTCGATCCCGACCCGCAGTGGCGCGGGACCGCGCAGGGGAGTGGTATGCAGCGTGAGCCGCGGAGGGCGGCCGCCTGCTTGGGGCGATTCGTAGGGCGTGGTCCGAGCGATCCGGTCACCTCGGTCCACCCTCACGCCGCCATCCTCGAGAGCCCAGACGATCTCGTCGTAGCCCGCCTGCCTCACTCTGGGATCGGCGACCACGATGTCGAACTCGATGCCCTCACGGACGCAGCGCTCCATCTCGGTGGCCACCACGTGGAGCACATCGCGATAGGGTACGCCGTGGGAGTTGAGCCGGTCATGGCTCATTAGGGGTATATCGAACAAGCTGTCGTAGACCCACTCGCTGCCGAATGTGTAGCCATAGGGCATGACGATGGCCGTGGTGGCGGCCCCCTTGAGCTCGTCGATGGGCAGGCGCGGGTGGGCGCGCGCGTAGGCCCGGATCTGCCGGGTCAGCTCGAGCTGCTCGGGCCAGGGCATGTGGTGCCCGTGATCGGAGGTCCAGTACCATAGGTAGCGGGCACCCATATCGTAGGCGTGGCGCATGGCCGGGGCCGATAGGTGCTGGTCCATATGGCCGTAGATGGCGATCCCCCAATCGCCATTCCAGACCCGGGCGGCACCCCGGAAGAGCGACATGTAGTAGTCGAAGGTGGCCTCCTGGGTGCAGGGGATCCTCGCATCGAAGAAGGCGTTGAGGGCCTGGGGATAGAGTCCGTCGTACATCCGGGCCTCGAGCACATAGCCGTCCAGACCTGCCTTAAGCTCATAGAAGGCCGCGCTCTGCAAAGTCTCCCAGACGGGGATCTCGGGCTCCACGATCTCCATATCACCCAGGTCGACGTAGGATGCCTGGAGGTTGCGCATCATCTTGCGGGAGCCGTAGCTTCCTCGGCCTTCGTGGGTCGAGCGGGCCATATGGATGATCTCATCGGCGAGCTGGTTGGGGCTCTGGATCTTGCTGGCGGCCTTGTAATCCTCTTGATACTTGCGGCGCAGGTAGTGTCCGGGCTCGTCCTGGAATAGCACCTCGCCCAGGAAGTTACTGCGGTAGAAGGTAGCGGGGTACCCGCCTCCGCCCCAGCCGCCGTGGCGCTTGTAGAACACGGGCCGGCGGTGGATCCAGCCCTCCTGCTCGGGATCGACCACGTAGAGGTTGATCCCGGCGTCGATCATCACATCGTACTCGTCGCGAGTGAACCGGGAGAAGCCGTAGTTCTCGGTGCCCCAGATACGCTCCAGCTCCACGTCCCGGAAGTTCCGGCCCGTGCCGATGAGCAGCTCGGGGTCGAGGCTGAGGACTTGGGGCCGGTACATGCGAGACCGGGCGCCCGCCCCGCGGTCGGTCCTCACCAAGGTGAAGCCCAGGTAGCGGAGATGATCCGGTAGCAGCGTCTCCCCCGTGTCGGCGGTAGGGAGGAAGTCGCGCATCAGCTCGAAGGCCGGCAGCAGGGGCCCGCCTCGGGCGTGGCGGTACTCCAGGGGCCGCTCATCCCCCTCGAGCAGCCGGTACCGGCTGACCACGGCGTCGGCCTTGGCCTCCGCCGTCAGTGGCACCGGGTCCATGGCCACCTGCACACCGAAGTCTTCGCCTCGGGTGGGCCGAACCCACATCTCCAGGCACGGCTCGCCGTGCTCGTTGCTGACCCATGCCAGTCGCACGGACTCGAAGGGAGCACGGGACGCATACACGGGGCTTGGCTCATAGGTCGCCCATGAGCCCGGCGCGGTGGTGACCGATGACAGAATCGCCATGAGGGTGAGCATGGATCAGGCCTCCCGGCCGTGGGGGATCGGCGGGATCACCGGGATGGCGTCCCGTTTGTGAAAGACATTGCCCGAGCGGACCCAGGCCAGCTCGAAGCTGACGAACATGCCGCTGATCCGCTTGGCCGCCAGGAAGACCCTGAGGGCCTCCCGGTAGGGCGCCGGGTCGTCGGGGGGCTCGGGACCGATGAGGATGGCAAACACCTCGTCCTCCCGCTGACACACCAGAGGCAGAACGGTGCCGCCGTACGCGAACTCCCAGCCGAGCAGACCGTAGTGGCGCTCCCGGTAGCTGTGCCAGACCTGCCTGATCTCGTCAGCCATGTCCCACCTACCCATCCCGCGCCGCTCCCAATGTGTCGAGGATCTGGCAGCGCGGATCGGGAATAACCCAGGCGAAGCCCGAAACGGAGGGACCGCGCATTGAAGATCCTGTCCATCGGTCGAGCCCGCTCCGGCATGCGTCTCGCCCGGCCCATTCTCTCCAGTCAGGGGACACCCCTCGTCCAGGCGGGAGTCGAGCTGAATGACCGGTACATCGACCGCCTGAAGCAGTTCGGGCAGGCCTGGATCTACGTGGCCACCCAGGACTCGGAGGGCATCGAGGTCGAGGAGACGATCGACGAGCGGCTCAAGTTCGAGGCCGCCAAGGCGATCCGCGAGGTCACCGAGCACCTGGCCGACGAGAACCTGCCGGAAGAGAAGCAGCAGATCGATGAGAAGCAGGCCTCGGTCTTCAAGAGCGTGGTCGAGGAGATCTCCGACTGCCTCCACGAGTCGCCGACGCTCTCCGAAGAGGTCCTCGGGCTGAAATCGGAGACAGAGTATTTCTACCTCCACGGCGTGAACGTGGCGATCATCGCCGTGCTGCTTGCGGTGAAGGCGGGCTGGACCCGGGAGAAGATCGTGCAGATGGGTATCGGCGCCATCATGCATGACATAGGGGTGGGGAAGATCATCAAGCTGGGCGAGACCTCGCCCAACGACCAGATTCCGGACTCGATCTACCGGCATCACGCCCGCATGGGCTATGAGGCGATCAAGAAGGCTCCGGGCCTGAAGGCCACCTCGGCCAATGTCGCCCTGCGGCACCATGAGCACTGGGATGGCTCGGGCTATCCCGAGGGCCTGAAGGGCAAGGACATCCACGAGTTCAGCCGGATCGTGTCGGTGGCGAACCTGTACGACCAGCTCATCTCGCCCCGCCCGTGGCGCACCCCCGTCCCGCCCGATGTGGCCATGGACGTGGTCCAGAGCCAGAGCGGGACCCGGCTGGACCCCACCTTCTGCCAGCTCTTCGCCCTGTTCGTAGATCCCTACCCCGTGGGCATGGAGGTGGAGCTGGACAATGGTCTGGTGGGCATCGTGGCTTTGTCCAATGCCGAGAACCGGCGCCGGCCGATCGTGCGCATCGTGCGAACCGTGGACGAGCGCTACCTGGAGAAGCCGATCCTACTCGACCTGCTCCAGAAGCCCGATATCAAGATCGTGAGGGCCCTGCTCTAGCGGCCGCTCAGTTGGCTCCGCCGGCGGGCACGTAGATATAGGAATCATCGCCGCTCTTGGCATCGCCCTTGGGGGCCGCGGCTTCCACTTTGCCGGGGCCAGCGCCGTTGGCGGAGGGTCGCGTGGTGGCGGGCGGATCGGCGGGTTGGCGCGCCGCCTCCTTGCTCTCTCCGCTGCAAGAGCCCAGGGCCAGGGCCGCCGCGACCAGGCCGGCGGCCAACCCCAAGGAGATGGTCCAGTGGAACATGAGTGGTACTCCCTTCGTGTTCCGGGTGGCGAAAGAGTGGCCGGTACTTGCAAGAATCTCGCCGCACCCCGGTGAATATGGTAGTTTATCACCCTAAGGACTGGTGCCGCCTATGCCCCTCCAGAACTACGTGACACCCCACCCGTACCCGGGGAAGCTGATCATCGTCGAGGGCATCGACGGCTCTGGCAAGAGCACACAGCTGGATCTGCTCCGGAAGTTCCTGGAGAGTGAGGGCCACCCCGTGCACTTCACGGAGTGGAACTCTTCGGCCCTGGTGAAAGACACAACGAAGAAGGGCAAGAAGAAGAAGAGCCTCACCCCGACGACTTTCAGCATCCTCCACTGCTGTGACTTCGCCGAGCGGTTGGCCTACTCGATCATCCCGCCTCTCAAGGGGGGGATGCTGGTTCTAGCCGACCGGTACATGTACACCGCCTTCGCCAGGGACGTGGCCCGTGGCGTCTCGCGCAAGTGGGTGCGGAACATGTACTCGTACGCGCCCAAGCCCGACATCGCCTTCTACTTCCAGATCACCCCCGAGGTCTCGGTCCAGCGGATCCTCTCGGGCCGGCCCCAGCTCAAGTACTACGAGGCGGGGCTGGACGTGATGGAGACCGATGATCCCGTCGAGAGCTTCAGCCGGTTCCAGGGCCGGATCGTGGGCGAGTACGACGAGATGGTCGACGAGTTCGGCCTGACGGTGATCGATGGCACCCGGCCCATCTTCACCCAGCAACAGGAGATGCGGGCCATCGTCGACGAGAAGGTGGGCGAGTATCTCGAGAAGTCGGCCCCACCTCGCCGTGCTGCGGCAAGCCGGCGTAGCAGCCGAAAGAAAGCGGCGCCGGCGAAGAAGACCACCCGGCGCAAGACGAGCAAGACTGCGGGGTAGAACGGAAGGCGGACATGGCTAAGCGACCACCGCGATGGCTAGGACAAGGACTCTCGTACGCGGAGATCGACGACCTTCCGGGGCGCATGATCGTCCTGGAAGGGACCGACGGAGTGGGTCGCTCGGCCCAGATCGAGATGCTCTCGGCGTGGATCGAGTCCCAAGGGTTCGGAGTGGTCAGCACGGGCTGGACCCGGTCTCGGCTGATGGGACCGACCATCGAGCGAGCCAAGTCGGGCCATACGCTGGACGCTCGGACGTTCAGCCTGCTCTATGCGGCGGACTTCGCCGACCGGCTCGAGCTGCAGATCCTGCCCGCCCTCAGAGCCGGCTTCGTGGTCGTCGCCGACCGGTACGTCTATACCGCTTTCGCCAGGGATGCCGTTCGGGGCGCCGACCCCCGCTGGGTCAGGGAGCTCTTCGGGTTCGCCCTGGAGCCCGACCTGGTGATCTACCTGGATGTGGACATCGACGTGCTTATGCCCCGGATCCTCAATGGCAAGGGCTGCACGTACTGGGAGTCGGGCATGGACCTGAAGCTTGCCGATAACATCTACGACTCCTGCGTGGCCTACCAGACCCAGATTCTCGAAGAGTTCGGGAAGATGAGCAAGGAGTACGGCTTCGACGTAGTCAACGCCTCGGGCCCTCGCGAGAACACCCAGCGGGCCATCCGGCGCCGGGTTCAGAAGGTGCTGGACGAGATCGCCGCCGCCCGCGGCGCCTAGAGCCTTAGCCGATAGCCTGATCGCAGTATGCCCCTAGCCAGAGCTGGCCTGGGCCATGGAGAGCGATCCCAGGCTGGCGGGGGTCGCTGCCGCCTATGGCGTGAACCTCCTCCCGGGGAGCACCATCCGGGTCGGCTTCGAGATCCGGGAGCTGACGCCACTGTGGCGCCGTCGGCGGCTGAACTGGTGGACCGGACGGGTTGGGGCCAAGACCCATCCCCGGGGGCGGGACCGCATTATGGCCGATGGCGAGCGTCGCCAGGTGGCCGAGGTGTGGATCTCAAGGGGAACCTGCATGGGGCCACACGGTAGCGCTTCACGAGGCAGCTAGGGCCTCGGACACGGTCACTGCC
>WJIW01000072.1 GCA_014730065.1 Armatimonadia bacterium
CCCTGGAGATGGTGGAGCAGATACTGGCGTCCGATCCGGCGGAGGGCCAGCGAGTCGCGGCATTGGGGGTGCTTGAGCACATCGACCACGCCGATGCCTTCGAGCTCGCCAAGCAGTACCTGACCACCGGCTCGCCCAAGGTGGCCCAGGCAGCGGTAGCCGCGGTAGCGGCTCAGGGGACGCCCGAGGCGGACCGGATTCTGGCGGAGCTGCTGGGCGGCGATGACCCGGAACAGCACACCATGGCGATCGTCTACCTCTCGGAGCGCCGTACCGATGAGGGCGCCGCCGCCCTGGGCGCGGTGGTCCGGGATGACCGCCGCCCGCTTAACACCCGGCTGGCCGCGGCCCAGGCGCTGGGCCGAACCGCCACCGTTGCCGCCGTCGAGGCGCTGACGGCCTCGCTCACCGTCGACAGTGGAGAGGTCCTCGCCGCCGTCACCGACGCTATCGAGGACACAGCCACCGCTCTCGCCGGCGGACCCGGCACTGCGGCCGCGCGGCGAGCCGCCGAGCGACTGCTGAGCATGGACGACCCGGCCAAGGTGGCCGGGCTCTCGATCCTCGCCCGGGCACCCGAGCCCGCGGACGTGGACATCGCGCTTCGGCATATGGGGGCCGATGATCCCGACGTCGCCCGGGCCGCGATCCAGGCCGCCGTTGCCGTAGCGTCGGAGCTGGGGCGGGACGAGGCCATCTCGCTGCTGACGGCGGCACTGGAGGCCATGCCGTTGGAGGCGGCGGCTCTGGGCGTCACCGGCGCGCTGGAACAGCTTGGCGCGGGCGCCGATCTGGCGGCCCAGCAGGGCTTCCTGACCGACTTCCACATCATGGGGCCCTTCCCGAACGAGGGTGGCGCGGGCTTCGGGGAGGCCTATCCCCCCGAAGAGATCGTCGACCTCGGCGCCACCGTTACCCAGGGCGGCGTGCAGCTCGGCTGGGAGCCGATGGAAGTCGAGTCGGCTTCGGGCATAGCCGACCTAAGGCCCCTGGTGGACCCCTCGGAGAACGTGGTGGTGTACGCATACACCGAGTTCGACATGCCGGAGGCCACCGACGCCGTGCTGAAGCTCGGGAGCGACGACGGCATCGTGGCGTGGCTCAATGGCGAGAAGGTCCTCGCCGTCGATGCCGCCCGGCCCGTGCGGGTGGACCAGGATGTGGCCGAAGTTCGTCTGGAGAGTGGCAGCAACTCGCTGCTACTTAAGATCACACAAGGAGGCGGAGACTTTGGGTTTGTCGCCAGACTCGTCGATGACGACGGAGAGCCGGTACTCTAGCACCCACCTGACGCGGCGCGGGTTCCTCGGGGTGATGGGCGGCGCGGCCGCCACCCTCGCCGCCAGTGCCGCCCTCGGCCAGGACGAGCCCGAGGGCATCAAGGTGAGCTGCTGTGCGTACTCCCTCAGGGAGCTGCTTCAGGCCGACCCGCCGGAGATGGATCTCTTCGGGTTCGTCGACTACTGCGCCGAGCTGAAGCTCGATGGCACGGAGCTGACCTCGTACTACTTCCCCGGCGGCTTCGGCGATGATTACGTGGACAAGCTGAAGGACTACTGCGCCGAAGCGGGCCTGACGATCAGCGGCGGCGCCGTGGGCAACCGGTTCACCCTCCCCAAGGGTGAGGAGCGAGACAAGCAGATCGAGCACGTCGTCACATGGCTGAAGCACTACCAGCGGCTGGGCGCGCCCGTGATGCGCGTCTTCGCCGGGAACGCTCCCGAGGGCCACAGCCGCGAGGAGGCCATCGACTGGTGTATCGAGTGCTTCAGGGAGTGCGTGCCCCACGCCGAGGAGGCCGGGGTGGTCATGGGCCTGGAGAACCACGGCGGCGTGACCAGCGATGCCCATGGCGTGCTGGAGATCCTCCATGGCGTGGACTCGGAGTGGCTGGGCTCGAACCTGGATACGGGCAACTTCCATACCGAGGATCCCTATGCCGATATGGCCCGGCTGGCGCCCCATGCGGTGAACTGCCACGGCAAGGTCCACGTCAAGCCCGCCGAGGGCGAGGCCCATCCGACGGACTACAAGCGAGTGGTGGCTATGCTGCGGGCGGAGGGATATGACAAGTACATCTCCATCGAGTACGAGGGGTCGGATCCGCCGCTGGAAGGCGTGCGGTCGGAGGTGGCTCGGATTCGGGAGGCCCTTTAGGGCGCTGGAATGCGAGATTTATTAGACACGGCTAAGTTGGGGTGCTAGGATTCCTTCACGGACGCGGCCGAAGGGGTGTGCGAGCCGCGTTCAAGGAGGGAAGCTCGTGATGGAGACGCTGATAATAGCCGGCGTGATCCTCCTCGGCGCCACGTTCATGCGTGTGCTCGAGGACCGAGCCCAAACCGAGCATAAGCTGCGGTAGGGCCGCGATCTCGCCCACAGACAACACGAGCCAAGTCGAAGGCAACGGGCCGCCCCGAAGATTGTGGGGCGGCCCGCTTACTTTGGGAGTAGGCCGGATGCGGCCACCGCCGTACTCGGCCCTTCCGGGCGAGTGGGCTACCCGGGGCTCGCCGCCCGGGCGTCGGCGCTGTCGGGGACGTTCCGGGCCGTGAGGGTCTCCCACTCCACGGTGGTGGTCTCCGAGCCTTCGGTGCCTGTCTTCTTGCCGGGCCGGATGTTGTAGCTGGAGTCGAACTCCATCTCCAGGGCGGGCAGGCCTTGCAGCAGCTTGTCGTACAGCCCGCCGATGAGGAGCAGCGTGACGGGCCGCTCGTTTGAGGAGGTCAGGCTGCCGTTCTCGTAGTGCTCCACGGTCATGTCATGCTTGCCGCTCCAGGCGAGAAGCAGCCGCATCTGGCGGTAGTCGGGCTCGCCGTCGCTGTCGGCCAGGACCTGGAACTCCATGAGGCTGTTGATGCCCGGCTGGTCGGGGTCGGCGATGACCTCATCGCTCAGGAGCATGGGAAGCTGGCCCTCGCCGATCCACTTGGTGGTGTAGGTAGTGCCGCTACTACCCACGTTCGTGTCCTCACCCGAGGCCTTCCACTCGCAGGTGGAATCCACGCCCAGCTCGCCCCGGGTGTCGTCGCCGCCCTTAGGGTCGTCGTCCCAGCGCTCACGGAAGGTATGGATGTCGCCGCGGATCTGCAGCTCGATGGTGTACTCGCGCTTGAGCGAGCCTTCACCCTCGACGGTGTAGGTCATGGTGCCGCGCCACTCGGTCAGGGGCACCTCATTGCTCTCCACGCCATCGACCGTGACGACCACGTCGCCCGTGGACCCGGGCCCCGATGGGGGCAGGTCGCACACCACATGGTCCTTGGACCAGGAGGTGACGTTCAGCTCCGTGCCGCCGACCTCCACGGTGCCCTGCTTGTCGCCGAAGGCGCCGAAGATCTGCAGCGAATCCATGGACTCGACGGGAGTGACCTTCCGAATGGAGGGCGCGATGTGGGACGCGGCGGGGCTGCCCTCGGTGAACCCGAGGGTCGTCATGCCGCTGACCACGGGGTTGCGGAACTCGATGCCCGCGAAGCTGGTGGGCACGGCCTGCTGGTCCAGGCCCTGATCCTGGATGCCCTCATGGAGCTGCTTCCAGCCGAAGGCCCGGATGGGCGGATCGGCGGGGTGGCGATCATTGCGGGCAAGGCCGCGGTCGAAGAAGTACACGGGAGCGGCCGCTCCGGCGACTACCTTGTCCCAGCCGGCGTAGACGCCCGCGCCGCTCGCCGCACAGGCGGCGGCGAATTCCGGAGCGCCGGAGAAGCACGCCTGCACCCAGGCCACGCTGCCCGGAGCGAAGCTCCAGTGCTGATGGACGAAGGCCGCGGTGATGGCCAGGTGCGCCGGCGAGGTGCAGCCCCCGTCACCCGTCTGGTTGTGGTCGGCGGAGACGATGGCGAGCTGTCCCTCGCGAAGCTCGGTCTGGTACTTGGCGATGGTCTGGCGGTTGGCCGGCGTGGCCGTCCACAGCACGAAGGTCTTGGCCGCCTCGTCGTCGGGAGCCACGGCCCAGGAGCCATCGTCGTTCTGGACCACTTCGCGAATGAGTGTCGCCGGCGTGCCATGGGTATTGAGGAACAGGACCGAGGCGTTCTTGATGCTCTTCAGGGAATCCACGGTCATGGAGAGCTGGTTCACGTCGTAGCCCGCAGCCGAGAGGTAGCCGGCGATGCGGCTGGCGTCGCTGGGGGCCGAGGGATAGCAGGAGCCGAGGCCGTTGCCCACGTACGCCTTGCCGCCCCGAGCGACCTCGCCGGCCCGGGCGGCGACCTCGCTCACGTCTCGCACAGCGGTGGCGCCGGCGGCCGCTTCGTACTGGGGCAGCCGGTTCCGGATGAAGTTCACGGTCAGCCCATCGGAGTAGGTGGCATAGACGGTCTCGGAGTTCTCGTCGACCCCGGCGTCGATGATATGCTCGCGGGCCTGGAGGGTCTCGACCAGGGCCCGGTTCTCGGTGGGAATGTCGGCATCGGGGAGGGAGGCGGCGAGCTGGGTCACTTCGCCGAGGCTCTCGTCCCGCTGCTCGTCGGTGACCTGCTCGGTAGGCGCGCCGCCGGAGCCATCATCGCCGTCGCCGTTCTGGTCACCGGGTATGGATCCCGCGCCACCGGCACATCCGGCGAAGTACGCGAGGCAAAGCAGAGCGCCCGCCATGAGGCAGCGCATGAGTCTTCTGAGAAACACTAAGTAACACCCCGTTATGTGTGGCCTGCGACCGCGGGACACCGCACCCGGTCGCGGCATGGCATGCGTTTACACTCTAAATGGTACCATTAGGCTGGGATTGGATCAAAGGGCCGTGGGTTGGGGGGCCGGATACGGCTGACGCCGTATGCAGCTTGGCTCAACGTGGGAAGTCCCTCCGATGCACCAATTGCGAAGGCCTCACTGGGTCAGCCGTCTCGGGGCCAAGCGTGTGGGGGAGATCCTCGAACACCGTGGCAAGAGGCGGTCGGCCTCCCGCTGGGAGGTGCGATGGGTTCTCAGGCGGTCTTCGGCCATCAAGCAGTCAAGACCCAGGAGGCTCTCCGATCAGGCCGAGGCGATGGGCCCGATCGGCCAAGGCGCCACACACGAAGGCCCAGGATGGCTGGCCGAGCGAGGGTACCGGACTCGCCATCTGCACAAGCTGGGTGGGTAGGGGACGGCAAGCGGGGGCGGCGGACGGTGCCCGCGCAAGGACGCCAGCTCCCGGCAGGGAAACGACCTAGTAGCACCTCTCGGAGCCACCAACGGAGGTACCGCATGACCCCACAGATGACACGAAAGGACTTCCTAATGGCCATGGAGGCGACCCTGGGCCTGGCCGTGGGCGGAAGCCTCGTCGCCGCACAGGAGGGCACCGGGAACCGTCCCAACCTGCTGCTGATCATGACCGACCAGCAGCGCTTCGATGCCCTGAGCGCGGCGGGGAACACCATCCTCCATACCCCCAACCTGGACCGCCTCACCGCCGAGGGCGTACGGTTCGCCAACTGCTACACCCAGTGCGCCGTCTGCGGGCCGGCGCGTAGCAGCCTGATGACCGGCCGCACCGTCGAGAACACCGGCGTGCGCACGAACATGGACGCCTACGAAGCCGACCGCATTCCCATGGCGACCTATGATGAGATCCTGTCCGATCGGGGCTACGCCACCGAGTACTACGGCAAGTGGCATGCTCCCCTCGGGCGGGCGCTCAAGTACGACAATGCCGTCACCCCCGCCGGGATGCATGAGTGGGAGCGGGGCCCGGGCATGGCCAAGGAATACCGAGCCTATCTGGACGCCCACTTCGAGCGCGTCGAGCTGCGGGACAACCCCGACATGGCCGACTCGGGTATGCAGGAGCAGACGTGGGATCTCCGCCCCTACAAGACTAACCCGCTGGACACCCGCCACGGCATGGAGCCCGGCATCCGGACCGACGACAAGGGCGAGCCCCTGAAGGTGGTGCAGCCCGACCAGCACGGCATCTCCACCGTGCCCGCCGAGCACACGGCAACGGCCTACCAGGCGAAGCGGACCATCCAGGCGCTGGAGCGGCTGGCGGGCGGATCCCGGCCCTTCTCGCTCCACTGCTCATTCCACTTCCCCCACAGCCCCATGACGCCATCGGAGCCCTATGGCTCCATGTTCGCCCCCGAGGACATGCCCGTGCCCGCCAGCATCGGCGACCCCATGGACAACTCCCCTTACGTCCACGAGAACGGCCGCTCCAGGCTTCGGCAGTACGCCGACCCCGAGCTGATCGGATACATGATCGCCAACTACTACGCCTTGGTCGCTGAGATCGACCTGTGGGTGGGCGCCATCCTCGACAAGCTCGACGAGCTGGGCCTGACCGAGAACACCCTGGTGATCTTCACCTCCGACCACGGCGAGATGCTCGGCGCCCACGGGATGCGCGAGAAGAACGTCTTCTACGAGGAGTCCGCCCACGTCCCGCTTCTCGCCCGGTTCCCCGGCAGAATCGCCCCCGGCACGGTGGTCGACGCGCCCGTCTCCCACATCGATGTCTTCGCGACCATATGCGACTACCTCGGAGCGGGAAGGCACGAATCCGACGGCGCGAGCCTCCGCCGGCACATCGAGGGCACCGCCGACGAGGACGAAGCCTACGCCGTCAGCGAATGGAACTGGCGGGGGCCGGTTCAGCCCAATCTGATGATAAGGACCCCTCGCTGGAAGTTCTTCTGCCCCAACACCGCCGACTCGGAGGTCATGAACGTCCTCTACGACCTGGAGAGCGATCCCCATGAGACCAACAACCTGCTGGGCAACAACCCCGGCCGCCAGCGGCACGTGGCCCAGGGCGAGCGGATGAAGGCCCTGCTGGTCGAGTGGCTCCAGTCCGTCGACTCCCCCCACGCGGAGGAGGTCAGGCGGCGACCTATCTAGGCCTGGGAGGGGGGCCGCCTCTCCACTCCCCACGGCACTTGCCGGCCTGGGTGGGGGGCAAGACAATAATGTCATCGAGGGCGTAATCGTCTTACGGAAGCGGCCATGGCCGAGGCCACTATCCAGCAAGTACCAAGTCGTCATACCGAAGGCGGTCCGCGAGCGCGCTCGGCTTGAGCCCGGCCAGCGGCTCACTATGGTGGTCCGTGGCAGCGTGGTGTCCCTGGTGCCCCGGGTGCCGGCCGGGCCGCTGCGAGGGTTCGTGAGGGGCATCGACACAAGCGGATCCCGTGAGAAGAGCGACCGCCTGTGATCCTCATCGACTCCTCGGGCTGGCTCGAGCACTTCACCGACGGCCCCACGGCCGAGGCCTACGGACCGTGCATCGAAGCCGACGCCATCGTACTGGCAACGGCGCGCCACTACGATGCCGAGCTAGTGACCGGCGACGCCGACCCGAAGGACCTGCCGGGCGTCACCTACATCCCCAAGGCGTAGGCCCATGGGTCGCGCCGGCCCGTGGCTTCGGGCAGGGCTTCGCGGGGCGAAGCTAGTCCGCCGTGACCACATGCACCTCGGAGACCCATTTGCTCCGCAGGTAGCTCTCGACGCCCCGCCGCTCGGACGCCTCCAGCGGTCCGTCGAAGGCGATGAACTCCGCCACCGCGCCCTCCCATAGCTGATCGGTCCGGGCGATGGGCCTGTCACCGGGGGCGGACAGCTCGAAGGTGGCCACATGCCAGTGCTCATCTCGGGGTGTGGCGTAGGGGTCAACAAGCTGACCATCGAGCCACGCTCGGCCTTCTCGGAAGGGCGTGGCGATGCCATTCAGCAGCTCCTCATCGCCGCCCAGGTCGGCGACATAGGCATCGACGCCAGCCCAGGGGCCCGTGCCGAGCTCGGACAGCTCGTGGTCTCGGTAGACCACGAACAGGGTGCGGTAGCCGGTCACAGCCTGCTGTAGCGACTGGATCCACATCCACTGCCAACTGGCCACCGGCCTGCCGTTGGCCAAGTTGGGTTCATAGATGATGAAGCTGGTCGCCTGGAAGCCCCCCGGCTTGCCGCGCATGCCCAGCAGCGATCCCCTCTCCCATACGGGATGGTCCTCCTGGCCATCGCCGTCCACATCCGCGGCGTCGAGCCAGAGGAGCAGGTCGGCGCTAGAGACTTCGCTAGGCTCCAGAGGCGCGGCGTCGTCTCGCTCAGGTCCGGCGGTGACGGCGACGCCGATCCGGTTCCGGCTGATGGCGCCGGTCTCCATGTCCTGGGCGGCCACGTAGTAGTTGCCGGTGCCCTCTGGCCGGAAGGCGTGACCCACATGCAATGGACGGGAGACGTCCTCATGGCGAGCCGTGTAGCGCAGGTCGAAGCGGCCGCCATCGGGACCCTTGCCCTCCACGACCAGCTCACCCGCGTCGGCCGTGCCGCTCCAGTCACCTTCACCCGTCACCTCGGTCGATGTGACGGACCGCTCCGTCTCTCCGGAGATGTTGATGCGGGCGCCATCGTCGCCTTCATGATCGGTGCTCAGCTTGAAAGTCAGAGGCAGGGAGGCGCGTCCGTCGACGTACGCGTCCAGCCGCACCCAGGAGCCGTAGTCGTTGTTGCCCCGATGGTGCTGCGGGTTCACGCTCTCATCGCTGACCCACTTGCCGTTCGTGTAGGGGATGACCGCGCCTCGAGCCTCATGGACCTGGCCCTCGGCAGTAGTGAAGGTACCCTGGTAGATGCCTCGAGGCTCGCGAAGGATGTAGGCTGGCCAGTCCTCCGAGTACCAGAGATAGCGGTACCCCTCGCGGGCATCGGCGATGCGCACCCCACCTCCTTCAGTGGTCTCGAAGGCAGGCCGCTCCAGCGTGAAGGGGGGCACATCCTCCACCATCGCCACCAGGCCCACGGCGCTGTCGTTGGCATCCCTGACCGTTACTGACACCTCTCCTGGCGGCAGGAACATCCGCTCGGACCCGGTCTCGGCGGGGGCGCCGTCCCACTCGAACCGGTAGGGCTCGCGTCCGCCCGTAACCGATAGGCGGACCTGGCCCGTGTTCTCACCGGTGGATGCGACGACCGATTCTACGGCGGCTTGGAGCGGCTGTGCGGGCGCCTGCAGCGAGACGGTGTCGGTCAGAGCGCCGCCGGACTCGTGGATGACGGTATAGGTGTACTCGCCATCGGCGAGCCCGCTGACGACCAGGCCCTCATCGCCCGTCGACCACTCCACCTCATAGGAATCACGCTCATCGCCCGAGACCGCCAGCTCGCATCGCCAGCCATCGGGCTCGAGGCGAGTGCGTGGGTCGAGGGCCAGAAGCAGCGGCCGCTCGATGGTGCACTCGGCATCGGCCGCTCGGAACTCGCTATCCACCACACGAACCGAGTAAGTGCCGGGCGCCAGGTTCTCCACGGCCTGGCCCCGGGAGCCGTGCGACCAGTAGTAGGAGTAGGGCGGTGCGCCACCGGCCACCGTCGCCGTGATGGTCCCGTCATCGGTGCCGCCGACCCCGGCCGAAGTGGATTCCAGGGCCACGCGCAGCGGGTCAGCAATGGAGCCCGGGTTCGGATTGTGGATGGTCCATCGGCGCGAGGCGCGGGGGTGATGGGCATAGGGTGGATCCTCGCGGATCATCGGCGTCCGATCCACCACTGAACAGGTCACCTCGTAATCGGCGATGGCGCCCAGAGGGACCTGGACTTCATCCACGTCCCGCGCGATCACCGCGCCGTTGACGGTCCACTCCACCTCCTGGGTGTCGGGAACGGGCATGATGCGGCTGATGGAGAATGTGGCAACCCCCGGCTCGGCCAGGGTCAACTCGTCGCGCACCGGGTAGGGGTCCTCGATAGCATCCACCCAGAGGTACGCTCGCTGGGCCGCTTGCTGGATGCAGACGTCACATACGTGGTCGGCGAACTGGTTCACGCCCATCGTGCACACGGGCGTAGTGCGGAAGATGAAGGCGGGTCGGTGCACGCCGCCTTCGAAGAGGCCGATGCGGTCGAGGTACTTGGACGCATAGGGCGTCGGAACCGGGGTGTCATCGTCGATCCACGCGCGCCACTTCACATCGTCGCGCTGGTAGACCAGGGTGGTGTTCGCCGATTCGTCGGCACGTCCCCAGCACCCCCAGCCGATGTATGTGTCACCGAGGCCCAGAGCGGTGTGAGAGAACTCATGGAAGAAAGCCTCGATCTCGTTGCCCTCGATCATGGCATCGCCGATCCGCTCCTCCGGGATCCGGCCCGCGCCACCCCCGCCGCCCCGGGAGTTGACCATCGCCAGATGGGTCACCCAGCCTCGGCCCGCATGCTGCCAAGGTAGGAACAGCCGGGCGCGCAGCTCGTTGTATACCTCCCAGTGCCCCGCCCATTGGCCGTCGTTATAGGCGTCGGGATCCCATGCGGGCACCTGTGGCCACCAGAGGGCGTACACGTTGTATAGCCGTCGCTGGGTCGCGAAGGGCTCTTGTGTATCCGGCGTACTGTGGACCAAAGAGGTCTCGATGACGTCGCGGGCATCCCGTAAGAACGTCTCGCGCATCTCGGGTCGGTTGTACGGCTCGCTCTCGCCGGCCCGCCAGCGGTTCACGATCACGATGTTGATCCGGTTGTCCTTGTCGCCGTTGATGAGAAGCGGCACCAGCTCGATCTCATCGGCCAGAATGGCGTCGAACCGGCTGGCCTCTCGAGTCCGGACGGTGACCGGTCTGGAAGGCGCCCTCGCCGGCTCGCCGGACTCGGCATACCGGGCTTCGGCGATGAACTGGTACTCCGATTCGGGCTCCAGGTCCGTCGCCGTGTATCTCGGATCATCGAGCCACGGGCTATCGGATGCGCCTCCATCGGTGCAGCGGAAACGGTACTCCACTTCATCGGCGGCGAGCCGCTCGCAGGACATCTCGACCTCGTGGCTGACCCGAGCATGGGGCTCCCCGGTCCACCGGAGGGGATCCATCCCCTCGAAAACAGCGCCACCCGCCTCAGCGCCCCCAACGGGCGCGAGCAAGATGAAAACGTACGGGCAGACAATAGCGAGGACCATGGTCGTCGTTCCCTTCGGGTTAGACACGCAGACGAGGGCCGCTTCAGCCGCCCCTTCGCGCCCGTGCCCTCCCAACCTGCGGCAGTGCCGGTGGCTTCGTGCCGGTCCCCTGTGGCGTCGGGCTCAGGCGGCCTTACAGCACCGGTCCAGGATTCACCCCACACGCAGTTGACCCTATTCCCGACTGCAATAGGGTATAAGGCAGGGTATGATCGAACTAAGGTCAGACTCAGCGAGGTGCGACAGCCGGCCTGACACCATCGCGTCGGCGCGGCCGAGACTCGCACCTGGCCGTTGACGAGCTGCCAGGGCTCGCCGCCTGCGCTGCATCCCCACGAGGGGGGACACGACATGTCCGAGGCCCGGCTATCGGAGGACCCACGCCTCCCCGATGACCTGCGACGTCAAGTGACGGACCTGGAGCGCCGAGAGGATCTCTGGCGCACCCTATTCCAGCAGTCGGCCGATGCCGTTGCGCTGCTCGATGGCGGGATCGTCGTCGACTGCAACGCCGCCGCCGTCGAGCTGGTGGGGGTGGAATCCAGGGACGACCTGATCGGCCGCAGCCCCGTCGACCTCTCACCCCCTCGGCAGCCCGATGGACGACCCTCAAGGGAAGCGGCGAAGGCGAACATCCGCGAGGCCATGGAGAATGGCCACGCCCGCTTCGAGTGGGTCCATCTCCGGGCGGATGGCTCTCCCTTCCCCGCCGACGTGATGCTGAGCAGGACCGACTGTGGTGACCGCCAGTTGGTGCAGGCGGTATTCCGTGACCTGACCGACCGGCAGGCCCTGGAGGCGGAGCAAGAGCGGGAGCGGGCTCGGGCCCGCACCCTGGGCGATCTAGGCGCGGTCGCCAGCGCTCTGGCCAACGAGTCCGCCACCCTCGAGGAAGCCTGTGGGAAGATCCTCGAGCAGGTGTGCACCCGCCTGGACTGGGCCGCCGGGGTGATGCTCGTGCCCGAGGGCCATCCGCCCACGCTGCGCAGCGCGGGCGTGGCGTACATCGGTGACCGGCAGGACTGGGAGGGCAAGCGCGGCGAGTGGAGAGAGATGCGCTGGGGGCCGGACGACGCCACGGCCGAGTCCTGGGCCCTGGCGACCAAGGCGCCGGCCTGGGAGCATCTGCCGACTTCCCCTTCCGACCATCCATCGACCCGGGCGGCGCTGGATCTGGGCTTGCGCACCTCCTTCGCCTTCCCCGTGCTCGTGAGGGATGAGGTCGTGGCGGTCCTGATGTTCGGCAGCCAACGCGACGAGCCCGACCCCGATGGCGACCTGCTCCGGGTCATGGGCGACATCGGCACCCGCCTCGGCCGGGTAGTCGAGCGGAGCCGCGCTGCTCAGGAGCTTGCCGACCGGGAGGCGCGCTACCGGACCCTGTTCCACGGCATGCTGGATGGAGCTTCACTGCACGAAGTACTGGTCGACGAGTCCGGCGAGCCGTGCGACTACCGTTTCCTGGACGTGAACCCGGCTTTCGAGCAGTTCACCGGCTTCCGTCGCGAGGACATCGTCGGCCGCACGGTGCGTGAGGTGCTTCCGGGGATCGAGGAGTACTGGGTCGAGAACCTCGGCAGGGTAGCGCTCACGGGTGAGCCCTTGAGGCTCGAGGGCTACGCCCAGGAGCTGGGCAAACACTATACGGTCAACGCTTTCTGCCCACAGCCCGGGCAGTTCGTGGCTACCTTCGTTGATACCACCGAGAGGAAGGCCGCCGAGGAGGCCCTCCGGGAGAGCGAGGAGCGCTTCCGTTCCTTGTTCGAGGAGATGGCCCAAGGCGTCATCTACCAGCGCCCCGACGGGAGCATCGGTGACGCCAATCCGGCGGCCGAGAGGATCCTGGGCCTAACCCGGGACCAGCTCCTCGGCCTGACTTCGATGGACCCCCGGTGGCGGATGATCGATGAGAAGGGCCAGTACATCCCAGGCTACGATCACCCCGCCATGCGTGCCCTCCGCACCAAATCCGAGATCCGAGATCAGGTCGTGGGGGTCTGCCGGCCGGAGAGCGATGAGCGCAGATGGCTCGTCGTGAGTGCCGTGCCGCTGTTCGAGGCGGGTGAGACCGAGCCCCACGCGGCTTTCGCCACCTTCACGGACATGACCGAGCGCAAAGCCATGGAGCAGGAACTGGCCGGCGAGCGGAATCTACTGCGCACCATCATCGACCAGCTCCCCGACCAGATTTTCGTGAAGGACCGGGAGAGCAGGTTCGTACTCCATAACCCGCCGACGGGCAGTAGGGCACCCGAGGAGCATAGGAGCTCCTTGGTTGGCATGTCCGACTTCGACATCATGCCCCGCGAGATCGCCGAGGCCCATTACCGGGAAGAGCAGCGGGTCATGCAGACGGGAGAGGGCTTCCACAACCGGGAGGTCCACGCCGTCCATGGCGCCGATGACGAGGAGTTCTACCTCAGCACGAAGCTGCCCCTTCGCGACGATTCGGGCCAGGTCGTCGGCTTGGTGGGTATCAACCACTACGTCACCGAGTACCGGCAGATGGCCGTGGAGGTCGAGCGGAGCGAGGCCCGCCTCTCCGCCATCCTCGATGCCGTGCCCGTCGGAGTCTCCGTCCTGCGCGATCGCCGCTTCGAGGAGGTAAACGAGCACCTGATCCGCATGACCGGGTACTCCCGGGAGCAGCTTCTCGGCCAGGCCACACGTATGCTATACGTCGATGATGAGACCTCCGACCGCATGGGTCGCGAGGTCTATAGCCAGATCCGCGAGACGGGCCGCGCCCATGTGGAGACTCAGTTCGTGTGCGCCGATGGTCGCGTGCTGGATGTCCTCATCGAGGGGAACCCCCTGTACGCCGACGAGCCGGACGGCGCCATGGTCTTCGCCGCCGTCGATCTTACGGATCGGAAGGAGGCCGAGAGGAAGCTCCTGGACATGGCCTCGGCGGTGGAACAGAGCCAGGCCCGCCTGGCCGCCATCCTGCAGGCCGTCCCTGTGGGAGTGGCGGTGCTGGAAGACAGGGCTCTGCTGGAGATGAACGACTACTTCGGCGCGATGATCGGCCGCGAGTTGCCTGAGCTGACGGGTCGAAACACCCGGGTTCTGTACCCCGCCGAGCTGATCTATGAGTCAACGGGCCGCGAGGTCTACGCTCAGATCGCCGAGAGCGGCCGGGCCTTCGCCGAAACCCAGTTCATCCACGCCGATGGACGTGTACTGGATGTGCTGCTGAGCGGGAACCCCCTCGATCCCGACAAGCCCGATGGCGCCGTTGTGTTCGCTGTCCTGGACATCACCGACCGCAAACGGGCCGAACAGGCCCTCAGGAACAGCGAGGAGCTGTACCGAGGCGCCATTGCCGCCGCCGGTCTGGTGCCCTACGAAACCCGGTTCCCCGACCCTTGCACTGAGGAAGGGACGCCCAATCAGTACCTTTACATGGGCGACGGCATCGAGCGCCTGCTCGGTCGGTCGGCCGAGTCATTCACCGACGAGCATGGCACGGTGGGGGGCGGCAACGTCGTCCTCCGGGGCGAGCTGGCCGGCATGGACTACAAGGAGGCGGTCGCGGGCCATCGCCGGGGCGAGATCGAGCTGTGGGAGGCGGACTATCTGATCCCACTGCCCAGCGGCGAGACCCGGTGGATAGCCGACGCGTCGGTGCTGATCTGCGAGGACAGCAAGCCCGTGGGCTCCCTGGGGATGCTCCAGGACATCACCGACCGGAAGCGCGAGGAGCGCGAGAAGGCCGCCATCCTCGACGCCATCTCCGACCACGTGGTCTACAGGGGGCCGGACGACCGCATCATCTGGGCCAATCGCTCCTTCGCCCGAGCCTGCGGGCAGGAGCCCGAGGATCTGGTCGGCAGGGAGTGGCCCCATCGTGGCGATGCGTCGGGAGAGCCGTGCCCGACGTCCATCGCGCGCGACCGCCAGCAGCCTCACGTTGCCGAGGTGAATGACGCCGACGGCTCCGTGTGGGCCGTCAGCGCCTATCCCGTTCTCGACGAGAGCGACGGGGTTCTGGGCGTGGTCGAGGTCTCCAGGGACGTCACCCAGCAGCAGCGAGACGCCGAGGAACTGCGGCTCTTCGCTCAGCGCCAGAGGCTGCACTTCGAGAGCACACCCCTTGCCATCATCGAGTGGGACCCGGAGTTCCGGATCGTGGAGTGGAATCCCGCCGCCGAGGCCATCTTCGGTTACGCCAGGCAAGAGGCCGTGGGGCAGCACGCCAGCCTTATACTCCCCGAGCACGTCCGCCCCCATGTGGAGGTAGTCTTCGAGGCACTGATGCGAGGCGACGGAGGCGAGCGGAGCACCAACGCCAATCTTCGCAAAGACGGCGCCACCATCATGTGCGAATGGTGGAACACGTCTCTGGTCAGCGAATCGGGCGAGGTGATTGGGGTCGCCTCCCAGGTGCTCGACGTCACGGCCCAGATGGAGGCCGAGGAGGAGAAGCGCAAGCTGGAGGAGAGCATCCAGCGAACCCAGCGGCTGGAGAGCATCGGCGTTCTGGCGGGGGGCATCGCGCACGACTTCAACAACATACTGGCAGCCATCCTCGGGTACGCCGAGCTGGCCCAGATGGAGGCACAGAAGGGTAGCCAGGAGCAGGGCCGCCTTCAGTACATCCTCGACGCCGGCCACCGGGCTCGGGACCTGGTCAAGCAGATCCTGACCTTCAGCAGGCAGCATGAATCCGAGCCCGCCCACATCGATCTGGAGCCCGTCATCAAGGAGAGCCTCAAGTTCCTGCGGGCCTCCCTGCCGACGACCATCGAGTTCAGGGAGTCCATCGAGAGCGGCTGCGGCATGGCGA
>WJIW01000650.1 GCA_014730065.1 Armatimonadia bacterium
GTCGAGAAGCTCGGCGCCGGGCAGGCGGGCCATGGCTTCGGACGCCAGCCGGTCGGTGGCCGCCGGCAGGCTGGCCAGGGTCAGCTCCAGGGCCGTCGGGCCGTCGCCCGTGAGCCGCAGCGCAAGGGGCTCCAGAACCGATTGGTAAAGCCCCACCGCCGCCGCAATGGCGGCGCCCGCGTCATCGAAGGTAGCGCGGATGGTCTTGCGCGACGCCGGCCGCGGCACCAGCCGCAGCGTCGCGTGGGTCACCACGGCGAGGGTTCCGCGGGCACCGGCCATGAGGTGGGTGAAGTCGTACCCCGCCACGTTCTTCATGACCCGCCCTCCGAAGGCGGCGTGCTCGCCCGTCGCCAAGGCCACCCCCACGCCCAGCACGCTGTCCCGAAGGGGACCGTGGCCCAGACGGCTCGGGCCTGTTGCGGCGGTCGCCAGGATCCCGCCCAAGGTGGCTCGGGTGGGGCGGGGTGGGTCGAAGCGGAGCGCGAGACCCTCCTCGGCCACGGTGGCGTCCATGGCCTCCCATGTGCAGCCCGCCCCGAAGGTGGCCGTTAGGTTCAGCGGCCGGAACTCCTTCACGGCGGTCAGGTTGTCGGTGCCGATCAACACGTCGAGAGCCGCGAGGGGCGGGCCCCATCCCTCGGCCGAGCGTCCCCCTACTACGCCCACGGGCGCGCCACACGAGGCGCAGGCTGCGAGGGCGGCTGCCACCTGGTCGGCGGCTCGGGGCATGCACACGAGCTGCGGTGTGTGGCCGTCGACAGCGTCCTGGTCGGCGCCGTCCCTGAGCCCGTCGCCACAAGCCTCCTCCAGCGCCGCTCGGACGTCGTCCCGAGCGGGCAGCGCGGGCGGTGCGGCGGGCGCGTCAGCGGCGAGGAGCACCTTGCCGGGATTCGACAGCTCCTCGGCATCGAAGACGAGCTTGGCCGCCCGGTTGAGCCGGAGGGTAGTCGCGTCCAGCGACCACGGCATGGCGTGGATCTTCTCGGTGCCCACCCCGTGCTCGCCGGTGATGGCTCCCCCCAGCTCCACGCAGGCGCGCATGATCTCGTTGGAGG
The DNA here is from genome assembly GCA_014730065.1 of Armatimonadia bacterium. GTDB lineage: Bacteria > Armatimonadota > Zipacnadia > UBA1398 > UBA1398 > UBA1398. The sequence continues at coordinate 1,059 of WJIW01000650.1, forward strand.
CGCTCAGGACGGCGGCGAACTCGCCGGGCACGCCGGCATCGAAGAGCAATTTGGGATGGACGTTGCCGTCGCCGGCGTGGAAGGTGTCGGCCATGGGGATCCCGTACCGGTCGACGATCTCCCGGATGCACTCCAGGGCCTGGGCCAGGGAGTCCCGGGGCACCACAGCGTCGCAGACCATCATGCCTGTCGCCGACCGGGCGAGGGCCGCGTAGCTGGCCCTCCGGCCGTGCCACAGCTTGTCCCGCTCCACGGCGTCGCTGGTGGCCTGGACCGACCGGGCGCCACACTCCCGGCACTTGGCCTCGGCCGTCTCGGCCTCCTGGAGCACCGCCTCTCGCACGCCATCGACCTCTATAAGGAGGACGGCATCGGCATCGGGCGGGTACCCCGCGGGCATGACGCGCTCGACGGCGGTGATCGTCTCCCGGTCCATCATCTCCAGGGTGGACGGGATGATCCCCGAGGCGATCACCGCGGAGACGGCCCGGCCCGCATCGGCCTCGTCATCGAAGATGGCCAGTAGGGTGATGCGGTGCTCGGGCACGGGCGTGAGACGCAGGGAGACCTCGGTGACGATCCCCAGGGTGCCCTCGCTGCCGATGAGGAGGGACATGAGGTCGGGGCCCGGACGCTCCAGGGCAAGCCCGCCCAGCCGGAGCACCTCGGCGTCGGGAGCGACCAGCTCCAAGCCGAGTACGTGCTGGGAGGTGACGCCGTACTTGAGGGCATGGGGGCCGCCGGAGTTCTCCGCCACGTTGCCGCCCAAGGTGGAGACCTTGTAGCTGGAGGGGTCGGGGGCGAAGTGGAGATCATCGCCCGCCGCGGCTTCGTTGATGCGGTTGTTGTAGACGAAGGCCTCGGCGACGGCCCGGCGCTGGTCCGGGTTGTAGCTGAGGATCCGGTCCATCCGCGAGAGCTGGCAGATAACCCCGCCCTTGGGCGCCGTGGAGCCGCCGGAGAGGTTGGTTCCCGAGCCCCGGGCGATGACGGGCACGCCGCGCTCCCGGCACGCCCGGACGAGGGCGACGATCTCATCGGTCGTCTGCGGGAAGACCACGGCGACGGGCTTGCCGCGCTCCATGGAGGCATCGTAGGCATAGCTCTCCAGCTCCAGATCGGAGGAGAGGACGCGGCGAGGCTCGGTGATGGACTCCAGGTGCTCGATGAGCGAGTCCTGGCGGGGTGAAGGCTCCTTGTACGGGGCGAACCGGTCGTTGGGCATGGCTTGTGATTCGCCCATGCCATGCCGCGACCTTTCGCGCGGATGGACGGGGCCGAGGCAGGACCCGGGCCGTCGGCTCCGTAAGAGACAACTGTGTCCGGCTGGGCCGAGGTTGACGCTCCCCTGCGGCCATGCCTACAATACGGGAGCTTGCGGGGAGCGCCCGGGGGCTACCGTCACGACTGCCAATTCGGAGCGCTCGGCGACCGGGCATGGGCCGGATCGCATCACCGGGAGGACAGCGGTTTGAGCGAGGAAAACTCGGGCAACGGCAGAGACCAGCTGCTGACCCAACTCGAGGACGCCCGTAGGCGAGTGCGGGATCTGGAGAAGCAGGTCGCGGAGTACGCCGACCTCGAAGCTCCGGCCCTCACCCCCGCCGCCGCACTGCACAAGACTCTCGCTCGCGTGCTCAAGAAGGCCTGCATGATCCTGCAGGCCGAGAAAGCCGTACTCCTCATCTACCATCGCGAAACCGGCGAGCTGGTCGGCCAGACCCCCGCCGTGGGCATCCCCGATGAGCAAGTCCACAGCCTGAGGCTCCGGGCCACCGAGGGCGTCACCGGCCAGGTGTTCCGCAACAACGAGGCCGACCTGGTGCCCGATGTGGGAGAGGATCCGTCGGGAGCCGGCGAGTTCCCCCGGCTGATCGGCTGGCGCAATGCCCTCATCATCCCACTCATCGTCGAGTCCAAAGACCAAGACCAGGTCGTGGTCGACCGCACGACCATCGGCGTCATGGTCGTGTTCAACAAGCGCCGCGGCAAGGAGTTCTCCAAGGAAGACCTCCGCCTGAGCCGGGTACTGGCCCGAAACGCATCGGCCATCATCGCCGAGGCCCGGCTGTTCTCCGACGTGCTCGAGCGCAAGACCCTGCTCGAGACCAGCCTGGAGAGCATCCACTCGGGTATCATGATGGTCGGGGGTGACGGCTCGGTCCGCCTGATGAACAAGGCGGCTCGGGCGGTGTTCAACATCTCGCCTACAGCCGAGCCCACCGGCAAGAGCTACGTGGAGGTCGTGACCCATCCCGACGTGGTGGACATTATGTCCCGTAGCCTGTCCGAGCAGCGGGACATCGACGGCGAGATCAGCGTGGAGGACTCGACGCGCTTCTACCACACCCAGACCGCCGTGGTCCGCGATTCCGGCAGCATCAGCGGAATCGTCGCCATCTTCACCGACATCACCGAGATCCGCAATCTGGAGCGCCTGAAGGCCACTTTCGTAACCACCATCAGCCACGAACTGGGCACGCCGCTCTCCTCCATCCTAGGGTTCACCCGCACCATGCTCGAGGACGAAGAGGGCTTCTTCCCCGCCGATGTGCGGAACGAGTTCCTCCAGATCATCGAGAAGGAGTGCACCAAGCTCAACCGCCTGGTCGCCGATCTGCGGAACATGGCGCGCATCGATGAGGGCCGCACCCTGGAGCTGCACTCGGGCCCCGTGGACTTGGCCGAGCTGATCCGCCGGGTTGTGGCGGCCCAGCGCTCCTATGCCACCCATCATGAGTTCGTCGTGGATATGACCCAGGAGTTCGAGGATGCCCAGGTGGTCGCCGACGAGGACAAGCTGGACCAGGTCCTGACCAACCTGGTCAATAATGCCGTCAAGTACGCCCCGTCCGGTGGCGAGATCCGGGTGGTGGGCGAGGCCATCGAGGATGGCATCCGCATCTCCGTGAGTGACCAGGGGATCGGTATCCCACCAGACCAGCTCGACAAGATCTTCGAGCGCTTCCATAAGATCGAGACCGAGGGCGCGGGCTCGGAAGGCGCCGGTATCGGGCTCTATATCGTACGCCACCTCGTGGAGCTTCACGGTGGCAAAATCGAAGTGGAGAGCAAGTTCGGGGAGGGCTCCACCTTCACCATGGAGCTGCCCCTGGCCCCGCCCACCAGCGAGCCCCTGGGTGGATCCGCCGCCAAGGCCCGGGCGAGCTAGCCCGCCACCTCAGCTCTCTCCAATACCCTGTGAGGCGATAAGCGATGAAAGTAGCGATTGCCTTCGACCATGCCGGAATCGTCCTGCGTCCGGTGGTCGAGGAGGTCATCGAGCAGTGCGGCGGCCAGATCCTGGACTGTGGCACCGACTCCGCCGATCCCGTGGACTACGTTCCCCACGCCTTCGCGGCGGCCGACGCCGTCTCCCAAGGCAAAGCCGACCGGGCCATCATCTGCTGCGGCACCGGCCTGGGCTCATGCATCGCCGCCAGCAAGGTGCGAGGCGTTCGTGGAGTTACCGTGAGCGACACCTACTCGGCGCGCATGTCCCGCCTCCACAATGACGCCAACTGCCTGTGCCTCGGCGGCCGGGTGGTCGGCACCGAGCTGGCCAGGGACATCCTGACCCTGTGGCTTCAGACCGAGTTCTCGGGCGAGGACCGCCACCGCCGCCGCATCGACGACGTGATGGCGAGGGAGGGCTAACCGTGGACCCGAGACACCAAGCTCTGGAGCGTGTCGACCCCGAGATCGCGCGAGTACTGGGCCTCGAGGAGCAGCGCCAGACGGATAACCTGGAGCTCATCGCCTCGGAGAACTCGGTGAGCGACGCCGTCCTCGCCGCCCAGGGCAGCCTGCTGACCAACAAGTATGCCGAAGGCTACCCTGGCAAGCGTTACTACGGCGGGTGCGAGGTCGTGGACATGGCCGAGAACCTGGCCATCGAGCGAGCCAAGGGGCTCTTCGGCGCCGAGCATGCCAACGTCCAGCCCCACTCGGGCAGCGGCGCCAACATGGCCGTCTACTTCGCGACCCTAAGCCCCGGCGACACGATGCTGGGCATGGATCTATCCCACGGGGGCCACCTCACCCACGGCTCGCCGGTCAGCTTCTCGGGGATGCTCTACAACGTGATCCCCTATGGCGTCGATCCCAAGACCGAGCAGATCGACTACGACAAGCTCCGCGACCTGGCCCTGGAGCATCGCCCGAAGCTCATCGTGGCCGGCGCCAGCGCCTATCCGCGCACCCTCGACTTCCAGGCCTTCGAGGATGTAGCCCTCGAGGTGGGCTGCCCGCTCATGGTGGACATGGCCCACATCGCCGGGCTCGTCGCGGGCGGCCAGCACCCCTCGCCCGTGCGCCATGCCGACTTCGTCACCACCACGACCCACAAGACTCTGCGCGGCCCCCGGGGAGGCATGGTCCTCTGCCGCGACGAGCACGCCAAGGCCATCGACAAGATCGTCCTCCCAGGCCTACAGGGCGGCCCCCTGATGCATATCATCGCCGCCAAAGCCGTATGCCTGGCCGAGGCCAGCACCGAGGAGTTCAAGGGCTACGCCAAGCGCGTCGTGGCGAACGCCAAGGCCCTGGCCGATACCCTCATGGCGGCGGGTCACCGGCTCGTCTCGGGCGGCACCGACAACCATCTGATGCTCGTGGACGTGCGCGGCGTGGACCTAAACGGCAAGGAAGCCGAGGCCATCCTCGGCAAGGCCGGGATCACCGTCAACAAGAACACCATCCCCTTCGATCCCGAGAAGCCCTGGATCGCCAGCGGGGTGCGTGTCGGAGTGCCCGCGGTCACGACCCGGGGCATGGGGGCCGAGGAGATGGGCCAGATCGGCGGCTTCATCGACCGCGCCCTGCGGTCGGGCGGCGATGAGAAGACGCTGGCCGAGATTCGGGCCCAGGTCCTGGAGCTTACCTCCGGCTTCCCCTTGGTCGCGGGCTAGCCTGGAACGGCACGCGCGGCGGCCATCGGGAGGGGCCGGGAGATGGATCGGCTGGAAGACGCCAAGCGCCGGGTTCGGATGGTCGTTCTGGACGTGGATGGCGTCCTGACCGATGGCCGCGTCACCTTCGTGGGCGAACCGGGCCGGGAGCCGACCGAGGTGAAGAGCTTCCACGTGCGCGACGGCCTGGCAGTCAAGTGGGCCGAGCGCGTCGGCCTCATCACCGGGATACTGACCGCCCGCAGCTCCCCCGCCGTCGAGCGCCGAGCTCGCGAGATGGAGGTGGCCCACCTCGCCATGGGCGTGGACTCGAAGCTGCCCCGATTGCGCGCCCTGGCGGCCGACGCGGGCGTTTCCCTGGACGCTGTGGCCTACATGGGCGACGACCTGGCGGACCTGGGGCCCTTGTCGGCCGTGGGCCTGCCCATAGCTGTCGCCGATGCCGCGCCCGAGGTACGTGAGGCCGCCCACTGGGTTACCGAGCGTGGCGGCGGGGCTGGCGCCGTGCGGGAGGCCATCGAGGGCATTCTACGGGCCCAGGGCCGGTGGCATACTGTGGTCGACGCTCACCGAGGGGACTCCTAGCTCCGTGCCGGCACTGACCATCATCCACACCGCGGATCTCCACGGCGACCCCCACGGGATCATCCAATGTGCGGGCAGCCTGAAGCATCGGCTGCCGGGAGCCCTGTGGCTCGACTCCGGCGATGCCCTCAAGGCGCCCAACGTATCCCTGGGCATCACCTGGGAGAGAACGCTGGCGCGCATGACTCGCGAGGGTTGTGACGCCATGGCCATGGGCAACCGGGAGTTCGAGCTACTGGCGCCGTGCCATCGCCTGAAGCTGGCCCAGGCCGGCTTCCCCATCATCGCCACGAACCTATCCCACCCCCGGCCCAGGTCGTCGCCGGTGGCCCGCGAGGTCCGCTTCCGGCTGGCCGATGGCCGGCGCGTCCGCATCTGGGGCGCCCTGCGGGACATGGTCCCATCGGTGCCGGCCAAGCTCCTGACCTCGTACCGGTTCTCGCCGCCGCTGGACGTTCTCCGGCGGCGCTGCGAGCGGGCTGAGTGGGATGATCTGCTGATACTCCTGTCACATCTGGGGGGTGAGGAGGACCTATCCCTCCTGAGGCGCCTGCCTCGCCTGGATCTGATCCTCGGGGGCCACGATCACCACAGTCGCCTGGAGCGCAATGCCGGACGGGCGGCGGTCGCCCCTCCACCCCACGGCGAGGCGCTGGCGGTGATCGTGCTTAAGCCGGGAAGCGCCCCCGACGTGCGATTCTGCCCGCCGTGGAAGGAGGACGAGCTGGTTGCCGAGATCGCCCCGTAAACCGAAGCGGAAGACCACCCCCCGGCCCGACGACCGCCCTCTGAAGCCCACGGTGGGCGAGACCCTCTGCCTCATCTGGGCCCTGGTCATCGTTGTCCTCTTCATGCTCCAGCCCAGCACCACCGACGTGATACTCGCGGCGGCGGGCTCGCTTATGGGAGGCCGATGATGGCCGGTTGGCTCGGACTCGCCTGCGGGCTGGGTATGGTGGCCGCTTGCGCCGGCGTGGGACGCCTCCTGCTGGATCGATGGGTCGGCCAGGTGCTCAGCGTGGGTGAGCGATGGGCCCTGTACGGCTGGGTGGGCATGACCCTTCTGGGGTACGGTGTCCTGGCCCTGGGCCTGGCGGGCCTGCTCCAATGGCAGTGGCTGCTGGGCCTGCTCGTCCTGTGGATCGCCCTGGGGGCCCGCGATCTGCTGCGGCTGGTCGCCGAGACGGGTGTCGGCCGGTGGCGCATCCGCTGGCGGGGCTGGGCCACGGTGCTGTGGGGGATGGTGGCCATCTGCATCCTCTTCGCCGCCACCGGGGCCATTCACCCGCCCATCACCAACGAGTACGACAGCCTGACATACCACCTGGCCGCCCCCAAGCTCTACCTGGAGGCGGGCCGGGTCTACCGGATCATCCACGACCACCACACCAACTCGCCCTTCAACTTGGAGATGCTGTACACCCTGGGCCTGGGCTTCGGGTCCGAGTCCCTCGCCAAGTCCTTCCACTTCGCCACCTACCTACTGCTGATCGCTTCGGTGGCAGGCGCCGCCCGGCGCCTGACGGGCGACGAGTCGGGCAACCACGCCACCCTCGCCGCCGCCATCGTGGGCACGCTGCCGCCCATCGTCTGGGAGGCGGGCACGGCGTACGTGGACCTGGGCATGGCCTTGGGGATGTGGCTGGCACTTCTGTGCCTGATCCAGTGGTGGCGGGGTGAGGAGCGACAGAGCCGGTGGCTCTGGCTGTGCGGCATCGCCATCGGCACCGCTATGGCGACCAAGGCCCTCGGCGGCATCGCGCTACTCTTCTGTGTGGGGGCCGCAGCGGTCGGTGGCCTGGCCCGTCGCCGGATCGACTGGCTCGGGCTGGCGGGGCTGGCGGGGTTTGTCCTGATCCTAGCGGGGCCGTGGTACGCCAGGTCGTGGGCCTACACGGGGAACCCCATCTACCCCTACGCCTACAGTATCTTCGGCGGCGCCGATTGGGACGAGGAATGTGCCCGCAACTACCGGGAGGACCAGAAGCGCTATGGTTTCGGCCACGTGGCCGAGGCCGCCAGCACGGGCGACTACCGGCCCACGTCCTTCATTAGCGTGCCCGATCCGCCGCCTCCGGGTCCGGTCACGGGACTGGTGAACCGGATGCTGAAGGGGGGACGTCCCGCCGCTTGGTGGGGGCTCCCCCTCGTGCCCCTGTTCGCCACCTTCGATGGCCCCATCTTCTGGGAGCGGCCCATGGTGGTGGGGATCATCGGGCCCCTGTTCCTGGCCTTCCTGCCCGCCCTGTGGCTGTGCCGGCCCCTGAGCCCGGCGCTCAAGCTCTGCCTCGCCTTCGCCGCCTTCACCCTCGGCGTCTGGTGGTTCACCACCCAGCTCACCAGGTATCTGATCCCCGTTCTCGTGGCCCTGGCGATCCCCACGGCGGTGGGAATCGAGCGGCTGATCACGCCCGGGGGCGGCTTCGCTAGGGTCACGGCGCTGCTGGCTTCCCTGAGCTTGGCCGTGAGCGTCCTGTGCGGGCTCATCATGTGGACGGCCCAGGCTCCCTATGCCTTCGGCTCGATGAGCCGAGAGGAGGCCATCGAGGCGGGGTTCGAGATGAAGCCCTTGTTCGACCGGGCGGGCGCCGCCTTCGATCAGGACGACAAGATCGCTCTCTACGGGGAGCCGAGGGGCTACTACCTGGACATACCCTACCTATGGGCCGACTACGGCTACCACACGCTGCTGCCGTACAAGAGCATGGATTCGCCAGAGCACCTGCTCCGGGCGTACCATGACCTGGGAATCACGGCGGTGCTGATCAACAAGAGCACCGCGCGCTCCACCTACGAGGGTACCGACGCGGCGGGCCGGCTCATCCGCGGCCTGGTCGCTCGGGGAGACCTGCGAGAAGTCACAGACACTCGGCGCGGCGTTCTGTACCGCGTGGCGACCGAGAACCCAGGGCGGGAGGCGGCCGCGGCTTCCGTCCAGCCAGAGGAGAGCCACCAGGAATGACCACCAAGGACCAGCTCCGTGA
>WJIW01000651.1 GCA_014730065.1 Armatimonadia bacterium
CCTTGGGGAGGATGAGTCCGAAGGCCTCGATCTCGGCGGCGATCTGGTTCACCACATGCCGGATGTTCTCCCGGTGGCAGGAGACGACGCACTCCCAGTGCTTCTTCGAGTCGGTGAAGACGGCTCGCTTCTGGTCCAGCGCCCGGCGGCCAGCCACGGCGCGGCTGATGAGGGTGAGTAGCTCGATGTTGCGCGCGGGCTTGGTAAGGAAGCCGATGGCGCCGGACTTGATGGCACGGGCGCCATCGGAGATGCCGCCATGGCCGGTCAGCACGATGACGTCGGGCAACTGGCCGTCGAACTCCAGCACTTCCATCTCCTGAAGCACTCCGAAGCCGTCGAGGTGGGGCATGGCCAGGTCGAGCACGAGTACATCGGGCATGTACTCTTTGATAACCTCCAGGCAGCGTCGCCCGTCGGGGGCGGTTCGCACATCGTACTGCCGCTCCTGAAGCAGAAGCTTGAGGGATTCGCAGAGCTGCTGGTCGTCGTCGGCCACGAGAACGCGAGCTGCGCCGTCTCGGCCAGTGCTGCTGGTCACGCGTGTGCCCCCTCGACGCCCTCCAGCGCGATTCCCGCTCCGCTGGCCACGGCCTCGCCGAACAGGCGGGCCATCTCCTCAGCGGCTCCCTTGGCATCCCACTGCCGCTGGATCGTCCGCTGTAGCTCGCGGGCTAGCTCGCGCCGCAGGTTGGCATCGCCCATTGATCTTCGGAGCGCTCGGCGCAGACCCTTCTCGTCCCCCGATGGTACCAGGATGCCGGACTTGCCTTCCTCGACTAACTCGGGGATCCCGGACAGCTTACTGGCGACAACAGGCACTCCGAGTGCCCCGGCCTCTAGTATCACGTTCGGTATGCCGTCCATGTCACCTTCGTCTGTGCGGACCGAAGGGACGGCCAGTACAGCGAAATCGGCCATGGCATCCAGTGTGTCGGACCAGGGCAGCCGGCCCATGAACTCGACCGAGCCCTGAATCTCGAGCGCCTCGGCCAGCTCGCGCAGCCGCGCACCCTCGGGGCCCTCGCCGATGATGCGAATCTTCGCGACTCCGTCCTTAACGAGCGGGGCGGCCGCGCGCAGGAGTACATCGAAGCCCTTCTTGGGTACCAGCCGGCCCACGGCGCCGATGATGGCCTCGCCCTGGGCCTTGCCGGGATCGAGGGGGGGGATTCGGCTCAGGTCGACCCCATGGTGAATGGTGATGACCTTCTCCTCTGGGTAGCCGCGCTTCTCAACCAGGTGCTCGCGAAGGTGGTCGGTGCAGGCCACGATGGCGTGAGCGTCGTGGACGGCGGCGTGCTCCATGGGGTCGGGCTCGCCGGCGGTGAAGACGTCCGAGGCGTGACAGCTGAAGGTGAAGCTCACGCCGAGCATGCGCGCCAGGGCGTGGCCAACGCAGGTGGGCGCCCCCAGGAAGTGGGCATGGACGTGGATCGGCCCGGCGGGACTCAGGCGCTCGGCGAGCCACGCGCCGGCGGCGCCATGCAACCGGGCGCGGGCGTCGCCGCCGATGCCGTACAGCAGGCTCTGGAGGAGACATAGGGCGCGAGGGGGCCTGAACAGGGCCTCGGGTAGCAGGCGAAGGGCCCGCTCGTCCTCCACATCGGGACCGCGCTCCAGAGCGGCCACCATGGGCTGGACCTCCCGCTGAGCCAGCAGGTCCATCTCGGTGAGGATGAAGGTCTCCGACGGCTTGGGGAAGGTCCCCAGAACGTAGACGACCCGGGCATTAGTGGCCACCGCGCACCTCCGCATAGACCTTACGCACGGCCTGAGCGTGAGTTCGCCACGAGAATCGCCTCGCCTGCTTCCTTCCCTTGCGGATCAGACCCTCTCGCTTCCCGGCGTCGGCCCAGCAGGCTTCGATGGCTTCGGCGAGGGGACCCGCCCGCCCGGCGGGCACACGGACGCAGGCGTCGCCCGTGGTCTCGGGCAGCGCGCCTCCGTCGGAGGCGATGACGGGTGTGCCGCAGGCCATGGATTCCAGGGGCGGCAGGCCGAAGCCCTCGTAGATCGAGGGGAAGACCAGCCACTCGGCGGCGGCATACAGGGCGGGCAGATCTTCATCGGGGAGGTAGCCCGTGAAGATGATGCTCTCGCTCAACCCGGAGTCGCGGATGAGATCGTCCAGGCCTCCCATGCCCCATGCCCGCTTCCCGGCGATGACCAGGGGCGGGGCGAGGGGTAGCCTGGCCAGGGCCCGTACCAGTACCTCGAGGCCCTTCTTCGGCTCTTGGTTGCCGACGAATAGCAGAAAGCGGTGGGGCAGTCCGAGCCGTTGCCGGACGGCCCGCACTTGGCCGTCTGCCAGGGGCTCGTGGAACTCTTCGTCGATGCCCAGGGGGATGATCTCGATGCGGTCCGGCGCCACCCCGGGCAGTGCCGCCACGGAATCCGCCACGGCGTTGCTGGGCACGATGATCCGCGCGCAGCGGGGCAGGGCTCGAGGGAGTACCAGCCCGTAGTGGATACGGTTGGCTCGGGCGCAGAGGCCGGGATGGATGAGCACCATGAGGTCGTAGACGCTGGCGATGGCGGGAAGGCGATTCCGCAGGGGCGTAACGTAGGCCGGTCCGTGGACTGCACCGGCTCCCAAGTCCTTCGCCGTCCGGCTAAGCCGGAGCTGCTGGAAGAGGATACGGCGGAGCCTGCTGGCGGGGTCGAATGACGTGGGGTGCCAGGTCATGGATGGAGGCAGCGATAGGTCGAGGGGCGGCTCCCGGCCGCAGATGAGGTGTAGCTCATCGTCGCCGGCGGTCTGTGCCAGCCCGCGAAGAAGCCCGCG
>WJIW01000652.1 GCA_014730065.1 Armatimonadia bacterium
CTCCTCATCCAAGTACCGGTGGTAATCGGCGATGGCGGTCTCGAACTCGCCGCCGGGCTCATACAGCCGGTGATCGGGGCTGCAGTACCGCCAGAAGGCATGATAAAGGCGATCCGGACCCATCTCCACGAACTTCATGAAGTCCCAGTCCTTGGTCTTCATCATGTGCCGGATAGCTTTGAAGTGCTCGGCGGTCATGTCGTAGATCTGCTGCAGTAGCTCCCGCTTGTTCTCGGTCCGGAAGCCCCGAACGTCCACCTGGTAATCGGGAGCGACGGACAGCAGCTCCTCGCGGAAGCTCCTGGGGTAGCAGAAGTCCGATGAGGTGTCGGGCGCCAGGAAGCCGGTGCAAAGCCAGCCGTTGAGGGGCTTGGGCGGGAAGGTCATGGGAACGGCCATGATCAGGCTCTTGAGGCCCTCCCGGCCCAGGATGTCCCACACCGTCGGCTCCTTGACGGCGAGGGATGTGCCGATGCTCAGCCCCGTGTAGCTGTAGTCCTTGCGGTTCCGGAAGCCGTAGAGGCCGAGGGTGCCGGGGTCCTTGCTGGTCGCCATGCACATCCAGGCCGGGCAGGTTATGGCCGGTATGGTGCTGGTGAGTCGTCCATAGCTACCCCGGCCCATCAGTGCGCGCAGGTTCTTCAGGTCATCGCCCGCGGGCGAATCGAGGATGAGCTGGGGTGTGGCGCAGTCCAGGCCTATGATCAGGAAGCGTCCCTTGGTGCGCGGCATAGGTGTAGGTCCTTCCCGTATCTGGTCCAGCAATGGCGGAGGCGGAGGTCCGTCGGTAGGAGGCCCTAACGCCCGCCCGTGCAGCGGGAGGACTATAGCACTCCTATGGGAGTGCGTCTAGAGTGTTCGTCACGCCGCGGAGGCGTGCATCCACAAACGACGTCTCAAGCCGGCGCAGCGGTTCACCAGGCCACACGGATCACAACTGGGTCACCGGAGGGGGCCAGACGCAGCAGGGCCAGCGATTCATCGTCCAGCCAGCGGTACGTTCCCGGCCCCATCGAGTCCCGGGCCGCCACCCGCTCCATGGCGACCTCGCCGGCACTGATCGAGAGGGGCTCGTCGAGCCAGCCGAGGGCCACGGTGTGGGCGCCCAGCTCGGGAGGGAGCGACAGGGTGAGCTCGACGGAGTCCGCGTCGCCGGTGGCCTCCAGGACTTCGGCCAGGCCCGACACGCTGACCAGCCGGTCCTCAATGCGGACGACCTCGGTCCGGGCCCAGCCGGCGTCGGATTCCAGGCGGCCAGCTAGACGGGCGATGGGACTGGCCTCCAGATCCCAAGTGTACGCGTCCGTGCCCTTCACCGCGCTGTAGGCGTCGGGGTAGAGCCCGGGGTGGTCGGTGTTCGGGACGTACTGAGCTAGCTCGAAGCCGGTCCGGTCCAGGGGCCGCATCTGCTGCCCGGCGGAGATGAGGATCCCCTCGGCCATGGCCCGCCAATCGAAGGTGTCGTCGTACTCCGCCAGATCCAGCATGGCTTCGGCCACCGCCAAGCCGTTCCACTGAACGATGCGCCCGAACCAGGCTCCGTCAAAGTGGGTGGCGCCGAACACGGGGATGGAGCCATACCGCATGATGGGCCGCTCCTCGGGCGCCCAGACGTAGACGAAGGGAACGGCTCGCCAAGCCCACCGACGCGCTCCGAGCAGGTAGCTGGAATCGGCCGTCAGGCGGAACGCGAGCGTGTAGGCGCGGACGGCGTGGGCGCAGGTCAGGATGTCGGGCACATGCAGCGACAGCTCCCAGGTCTGGGCGCCCTCGGGCCTGGACTGGGTGTCCAGATAGGCCAGGGCTTGCAGCCCGGCCTCCAGACACGCCTCATCGCCCGAGATGGCTGCCGCCCGCAGACATCGCGCCGCGTTGGCCGCGACCAGTCCGGACGAGGTGTCGCCATCGACGCCGAAGGACTGGCGCAAGTCCGTGCCGGCGACGAAAGGCCAGGTGCCGTCCTCACGAATGGATGCGGCCAGGTGACGGCCGTGCCCGATGATCCCGCGCAGGGCCCCCTCGGCGGAGCCCTCTCCGAAGGCCATGTCCCACCCCAGGCCCTGGCCCCGCTCGCGCTGAGCCTCGATGGCCTGCCGCAGCACCGCCTCGGCGGCGTCGGCGTGAGGGCTGTCAGGACGCGTCCGGGCGAAGAACCACAGGACGTGGGCGAAAGCCGGGGAGTACCTCGGCCCGTGGGCGTCGGGCAGGTTGGGATGCCAGAGTCGCTCCTCGGGGATCCACAGGGTCTGGGCCAGGCCATAGGCGGCCCGCTCGATCATGGTGTCCCTGCTGGGGGCGGGCTCGGGCATGGGCGGAGCGTCGGGCTCCTCGCCGCCAGCCAGCCGCGACAGGACGTAACGACAGGCCGTCTCCACGCTCGAGTCGGCCAGAGAGAAGACCGATGCACCGATGGTGATCGGCGTGCCCGACGCGAAGGTGTGCGGAGTATCGAGGGCGAGGGAGTTCTCGGCGCCACCCCCCAGCACCCCCGGCGTGAGCAGGCCCAGTCGGTGGGCCGGCGTGTCCAGCAGGCGGTCGGGAGAGGCGAAGAGCGGCGTCGGGTAGAGGCCACCGCCCGACCAGTCCTGAACCGGGTCCCACCGCAGCCCCACCGTCCGGTCCCTGGAGGTCACCCACATGGCAGGCATGGTGACCTTGTACGGGTGGGGCGTATACCGGAGCGAGCCCGGCGGCCGGACGAACTCGGAATCGGACGAGACCTCGCCGGGTAGCAGGTACTCCAGTCCGGGGAAGATGCCCAGGTCGCGATCGGGGCCGAAGGCACCATCGCCGGCCAGGAACTCGGGGAAGATCAGCCCCGCCAACCCCACCTCCTCGCCCGCGTCAAGCTGCAGGAGGCACTCCAGCTCCGATGCCCCCGGCCGCAGCATGTATCGCACCAATCCCGATCGGGAGCCACTCGCCAGAGCCACATTCACGGGAAACGAGATCTGCGCGCCCTCGGGACCTGAAGCGGCCAGGGGGTACTCGCCCGAATAAATGCGCTCCACCGATCCCTGGGGACTCGTGACCAGGCCCAGGGACGGGAAGCTGCCCACCCGGCGGGGCTCGTCACCGGAGGCATCGAAGAGCACGCCCGCCCCGAAGCCTGCGGGGCTGTGGGGGAAGACGGCGGTAAGCTGGCCATTGCTCATCACCGCGTCGCCCTCGGGCGTCAGGTACGCCGACCCGGCGGGAGTGGGCTCGGCGCCCGTAACCTCGGGCCCGGGAAGCTCAGCCAGGAAAACGCGGACGTTGGACCGTCCGCCCCCGGTAACCTCCACGGGGATGTCCACCCAGCCCCCCTCAAAGTCCTCGGCCGCCGGAATCTCCATCACTACCTTGGTCGTCTCCAGTGGCGCGGTGGTCGGCACGGCGACCCGGACCTCGTCCAGGGCCGAGAGGCCGGGAGGGAGCTGGGCCGTCACCTCGGCGCCCTCGCTGCCCTTGCCACCCACGTTTCGGAGCACACATGTGAGGGTGAGCGTGGGGCCCAGATTAGCGACTACGCCGGGAGCCATGACCCGATCCACATGAAGCCACGCCCCGCCCCGCGGACGGTCCACGATGGCCAGGGACCGGACTTCGAGACGCGTCATCGTCTCCTCGGGCCAGACGCGCAGCGCCAGACGCTCGATCTCGCCCGTGTACTCGGGCACAGTCCTGAGGTCGAGGTTCAGGGTCCGGAAGTCCTCGGAGGGGTCTACCTGGATCCCGACTCCCTCGCCGGGGGGAAAGAGACTGGTTCCGGCGCGCTTGAAGAGCACCTCGATGCGGGCCGGCCCATCGACACGCACCCCCAGGCTGGCGATACCGGCCTGCTCCGAGTCCAAGGCGAAGGCGGGCGAGTACACCATGGCTGGGTCGCCGGCGAGCTCGCAGACGAGCCGCTCATCCTCGCCGTAGACACGCCCCATACCGGGGCCGGGCACGAAGGCCATGGCCAGACCAGGCTGGGCGAAGTCGTACCTGGGCTCAGCCGGCAAACCCTCCGGAATGGGGCGCACCACCAGCTCCACCCGCTGGATCTCCACCACCTCCCCCACCCCTTCGGGGAAGTCGATGCGTAGGCGCCTCAGCACCAGACCGGGCTCCCACTCCAGACCCGCATGTAGCACCGTCCATTCGGTCGTGGCCTCGAACCGAATGCCCACGGCATCGCCGGCCTGGAAGCGAGCGTCAGCCGGGTCGGTGTCGGCGGCCCAGAAGATCTGGCCCCCACCCGCTACCGTGGAGCGGTACACCACCCGCACCAGCGCGTTAGGCACCGTGACGCCCGCGAGCGCAGGGGAGGCGATGAAGGGATCACTGCCGGACACGCGGCACGCCAGGCTTCCATCCTCGATGCTCAGAGGCGCGACGGAGTGGAGTGCTGACCAACCCAAGGTCTCGTCGGCTTGCTCGAAGTCCCACGCATAGAGGACGTCCTCGCCCGGATCGGCCGCCAGGCATGGCAGGCAGGAGCAGAGAGCGAGGAAGATGGAAAGCACGTTGTGCGTGGGCGGTCTGTGGAGCATGGGGCGGCACCTTTCCCATGGCGGCATCGGTGTGCGGGTTTTCGTGCCGCCCGGCGCCCGCCCCTTCCGACTACCCAGCGTCCCGCCCCTACCTCGCCTCCCGCCGCGCTACCGAATACGACCCCGCCCGGTCGATGGTCAGCTCGGCCATTGCACCCGATCGCGAATGGGGCGCGGGAACGGCGATGGTCAAAGCCGTTGCGGGGGCCTCGTGCACCGTCAGTTCGATGGCGTCCGACGTCGCTCCCACGGTGAGGGGCACTCCGCGGTAGCGGATGGGGTCGAGGATGAGACTAGGCAGGCCCGCCGGGAGGGCGGGATCGATGACGAGGCGGTCGGGCTGGGGATCCATGCCCATGAAGCCGTACACCAGGATGCTCGGGACGAGGCTCGTCTCGTAGAACTCGAAGTCGATCCCGAGGCCGCCCGCGGTCCCGCCGCCTTGAAGGGTCGTGCCCCGCTTGCCGTCCTCGTAGTAGGGCCGGTAGCCGCCCTCGGCCCACACATCGCGCTCCCAGTCGGTGATGGCCATCAGCCGCTCCCACGCGCTGTCGGGCCCAAGTACTCGCGTTCTGGACCACATGTCGTAGAAGCTGAAGCCGAGGACGGCCCCGCCATCTTGCACCTGTCCACCCCACGGGATGCCCTCGGGTAGGTGCCACGGGAAGTTGTAGGCCTCCACGTTCCGGAGGGTAGTGGAGCGCGGCCCGAAGCGCCAGTGGTAGATGTCCTCGCCTGAGGAGGTGTCGCCCTCTACGATGCGCTCGCCATCGAGCCACTGGAAGATCCGGCGGGCATGCTCCTCCGAGGCCAGGCCGTACCAGATGGCGTCCAGGTTGACGAAGGTGAAGCCGTAGTCGTAGGCCCGGCCCTCCAGATCGATCCACCCGACGAAGCGGCCCTTTTCCTCATCCCAGAACAGGTCGTTGGCCACCCGGCGCACCTCGGCGGCATGCTCGCGAAGGAAGTCGGGCGACTGGGTGAGGGCGCCGAGGGGCACGTCCCACTCGGGATGGTCTCGAATGGCCTGCTCCAGATCGGCCATGGCCAGGGTGGCGGCATGGTACTGATTGGTGGCATAGAGGTCATGGCCGCCGAAGGGGAGCAGGTCCCAGTAGTTGTTGCCGATGCCCCGTCCGGCGTGGTAGGTCCGGGTGCCGTCTTCCGCGATCTCGATACCCGAGCGGCCATCGTGACCGACCCAAGGCACCACGATGTGTCCGTGCTCCAGCCCGCCCATCACCGTCTGCTGATGCCGAAGCGCCAAGCGCATCCGGTTGATGTTCTGGCGGAGGAACTCCAGATCGCCCGTCCAGCCGAAGTACAAGTCGCTGGCCAGGATCAGGATGGGGTTGTTGATGGTGTGGCGAGTGTCGTACACGGTGAAGAAGGAGTCGATCCCGAGCTCCGTCCCCGGCGGCACGGGCAGGACGATCCGCATCCGGGTAATGGTGCCCGTCCACTGGGGGTGGCGGTCCATCCGGGCCATGCAGTACAGGAGCTGGCCCGGCTCCACGGGCCACGTCTCGGGTGTGTCGAAGTAGACCCGGCGGCCGGCGGAGAAGCTCTCATCCCCGTCACGCAGCCACTCGACGTACGGGGTGTCGTAGGCGGCCAGATCGCTCAGGCTCCACCGGAGCTGGAGGAAGGGGCTGTTGAAGGGGTCGACGTGGACGCCCTCGGGCGAGGTTAGAACCACGGGCGATTCCGTCGCCTCCATCTTCCAGCGGTCATCCACCAGCCCATGGGACTGGGCGCCCTTCAGATCCCAGGCGGCTATGGCTTGCTCGCCCTTCCACCCCTCATCGGGATGGGCATTAAGGTAGTGAGACACCCAGCCGGGCACGCTCTCCTGGAAGTGCCAGCCCGCAGCCACGCCGTGGGGCCCGCCGGCGGGCTGGACCCACATCGGGAAGGGCCACCCGCGCTCGTGGGCGTGGCTGAAGTGCTGGTGGGTGTGGACGTAGCCCTCGTCGTCGACCTCGATGGTCAGCAGCGCGCTCCGCATGGCGTCTTGGGCAAGGGTGCCGTCGCCAGTGCGGGCGCCGGAGAGCCACATGTCCGCCGTGGCCATGTATTCCTTGTTGAACAGAGTCAGGCCGTAGCTGCCGCCCCCCGGACGTCGGTTGCGGTAGTGCCGCCAGAGGAAGTTGCTCAGAATGCTGCTCTCCCCAGGGCGACCGCCTAGTTCGATCCGAGTGAAGTCCTCGGGCATGTCGGGCTCGGACCAGGGCTCGTCGGCCTGAGCGCGGCCATCGGTGGCGAGAAGCGCCAACAGAAGAGTCGTCAACAGGGCAATGCAAAGGCCTGGGTTCATCATGGCGGCGGGGTTCTGCGCCGTGGGGGGGAGATCCTGCGATGACTCGACCGCAGAGGCCCCCACCGGCCGGCGGGGAAGGGAAGACCCGGTCGAGTGAGAGGATGGCATCCATGGCTCAAGATAGATGCGACCGGCGGAAGTTCCTCGGAGCGGTAGCGGGAGGTGCCGTCGTCGCGGCGGGGGCAAGGGCACAGACCCGACCGCCCCGACGCGGCCGCCCGCCCAACGTGCTGTTTGTCTTCTCCGACGAGCACCGCTGGCAGTCCATGTCCATGACCGAGATGGCCGGGATGCACACCCCGAACATGGCCCGGCTGGCCCGGGAAGGCCTGTCCTGCTCCAACGCCATCAGCAACTACCCCGTGTGCTCGCCCCACCGCGCCATGCTTATCACCGGCCGTTGGCCCTACCGCCAGCGTATGCGCGACGACTCGCCGGGGATGATCGATAACGGCTTGCCCCTCAGCCCCGACCAGCAGTCCCTCGGCCTGGCCTTTCGCGATGCCGGCTACTCCACCGGCTACATCGGCAAGTGGCACCTAGGCGATGACGATCCAAGGGCCGAGCCCTTCGGCTTCGACCATTCCATCATCTGGACTCACACCAACGACCACTGGAACTCGGTGTGTCATCCCAAGGACGGTCGGCGGGAGATCCGCGGGGTGTACAACGCCACGGGGATGACCGACCAGGCCCTGGAGTTCCTGAGCGGCCAGGACGACGATCCCTTTATGCTCGCGCTTTCCATCAACCCGCCCCACTCGCGCTTCACCGATGCGCCCGAGGACATGATCGAGCTGTACCCCAACCCATCGGACCTGCCCCGCAGGCGCAATGTGGAGGTCGATGACCGCAAGGCGTTCTGGCGCCAGTACCAGGGCTACCACGCCCACATCAGCGCCGTGGACCGGGAGCTGGGCCGGCTGCTGGATCTGCTGGACCGGCTAGGCCTGGCCGAGGACACCATCGTGATCTTCAGCTGCGACCACGGCCATTTCCTCGGCCAGCACGGCCTGATCGCCAAGGCGATCCACCATTACGAA
>WJIW01000653.1 GCA_014730065.1 Armatimonadia bacterium
GCCATGTGGGTTGTGCCCCCACGGCAGGCCCTGGGCATGATCCGCGAGGCCGGGCGGGCGCCCCAGGATGGCCTGCTGGGCGTCGCCAACGTGCTTTCGGGGGTGATGCCCCTCTTCACCATGTGCGACCGCCAGGACATCGGCACCACCATCGACTCCACTAACTTCGGCTCCCCCACGGTCTTCATCTACGACGAGTACCCCGGCGGCGCTGGCTTCGCCCACCGGGCCTTCGATCGGATCGAGGACCTGATGACCGCGTGCCTCGAGCTGGTGACGGTCTGCGAGTGCGACGATGGCTGCCCCTCGTGCGTGGGCGCACCCGAGCCCGAAGGCATGATGACCGAGGGCCAGAGCCGCTCCGCCGTGCCCGACAAGGAAGCCACCCTCTGCCTGCTACATCACCTGCTGGAGCGCGAGCCGTACATCCCCAAACCCCTCTCCGTGCCGCGGGCCGATGCGGGCCCAAGCGATGCGGCGCTGCCCCAGGTGGAACCCAGCGTCCCCCCACCGCCTCCAAAGGTAAAGAGACTCCCGGAGGCCGTGGAGAGCAAGATCCGCCGCCGCCTCCAGGGGCTCAAGCTGTAGCACCGGGGGGATTTGCGATGAAGAGAACGATGATTGCGGTGGTCTGGCTGGCGGGTCTCGTGATCGCGGCGGCGAGCTGCGGCTCCCAGGACCGGGCCGGCGCCGCCGCTCCCGGGCTGGCCGTGGAGGAGAAGGCGGCCGTTACGTCGTCCGCGGACTTCGGCGACATGGAGGGCGGAGCGCCCGAGGAGCCCCGAGCCGACGACGCATCACCGGCGGCCATGGTGGAGACGGCCAAGATCATCCGCACCGCGAGCCTCGCCCTGGAGGTCTCGGACATACCCGAGGCCGAGAAGCGGGTCCGGGCGCTGGTCGAGGAGCAGGGCGGGTACATTAGCGACAGCGAGATCGCCTACACCGAGGGCTATGGCGCCGGAGGCACGCTGACGGCGCGCATTCCCGCGGAGAACTATGCGCATACTTACCGCGCCCTGCGCGATGGCGAGTACGGCTACCTCATCACTGCTTCGGAGCAGACTCAGGACGTGACCGAGGAGTGGGTCGACACCGAGAGCCGCATCCAGGTTCTCGAGGAGGAGCGTGAGAAGCTCCGGGAGCTGCTCGAGCGGCGCGGCGAGCTGGGGGAGATTCTGGAGGTCGAGCGTGAGATCCTCGATGTCCAGATGCGCATCGAACAGGCCCAGGGACGGCTCAACGTCCTGAAGAACCGGGTCTCACTGTCCACCATCACCATTGAGCTCAGGCTCCGCGCCGACGAGAGCGAGCTGGCTCGGCAGGAGCGCGAGGCGGACAAGTGGCGGCCCGGATACGTCTTCGACCGGGCGAAGGCGGGCCTGGTACGGACGCTCCAGGGCCTGGCAAGCTTCCTCATCGTGATCCTGACCTACATCCCGTGCTGGGGTCCCATCGCGCTCATCTTGTGGCTGCTCTACCGGCGCCTGAGGAAGGCGTCGCAAGAGCAGCGGCAGCAGCGGTCGACCGATGAGGAGCGGCGCCTTCGGGCGTGGGAGGAGTACCGCAGGGCGCGCGAGGACACCGACGATGCGCCGGCGGAGCCGGAGAATGGAGCGACCGAGGAGTGACCGGTGACAGGGCGCGCCAGTACCTATCGAAGCTAGCCGACTACGAGCGCGCCCTGCCACGCTCGTACGACAAAGCCACCTTCGGCCTGGAGCGCATGAAACACCTCTTGGCCGCCATGGATCATCCCCAGGCCAGCCTTCGGGTGCTCCAGGTTGGGGGCACCAACGGCAAGGGAAGCGTGTGCGCCTTCGCCGATTCGATCCTGCGCCACGGCGGCTATCGCACGGGGTTGGCCACGAGTCCCCATCTGCTGGACATGGCCGAGCGGATCCGCGTCGATGGGCTGATCGTTCCCGAGGGGCTCTTCGGCGACGCCGTGGGCGCCGTGGCGGCGGCGGGCGATACTCTTCCCGATGGGGAGCGAGACACCCTCACCTTCTTCGAGGTGATGATCGCCGCGGGCCTGGAGACATTCAGACGGGCGGGCGTCCAGATCGCCGTCCTGGAGGTGGGCCTGGGCGGACGCTTCGATGCCACGTCGGCCGCCACGCCCGACGTGGTGGTGATCACCCCCGTGGGCCGTGACCATCAGGGGTTCCTCGGTGAGACCATCGAGGAGATCGCAGCCGACAAAGCTCACCTCCTGCGGCCCGGAGTGCCGGCTATCTTGGGATGCTCCGAGCCCGCCCTGAGCGTGTTCCGGGCACGGGCGGCGGAGGTGGGGGCGCCCATCCTGGTCCTGGGTGAGGATTTCGGGCTGTGGGACAAGGACGTAGGTCTGCCCGGGGAGTTCCAGAGGGCGAACGCTACACTCGCCGTCGAGGCCACGAAGCTCCTGGCGCCGGGGATCTCGCCCGAGGCGAGGGCGCAGGCGCTGATCGACACAAGGTGGCCAGGCCGGTTCCAGGTGGTGGAGGGCGCACCGCCCATCGTCCTCGACGGGGCGATGAATCCCGAGGCGGCGGCGGCTCTCGGCGGCGACCTGACCCTCCGCTACCCCGAGGCGACCGTGGCTCTGATCCTGGGGATGAGCCACGACAAGCGGCCCGCGGAGTTCATGGCAGCCTTCGCTGCCGCGTGCCCGGGCCTGGGCCCGCTACTGACCACTTCCGCGCCGGGGCCGCGGGCCATGCCCGCGCGCGAGCTGACGGACGTGCTCCGGAGCCGCGGGTACCCAGCCGTTCTCCGGCCCGATCTCGAGGATGCGCTGGAGAAGGCCCGGGACTCCGGCGCCGACGTGGCTTGCATCGCTGGCTCGGTGTACCTAGTGGCCGAGGCCATGCGCCTGCTGGGTCTGGACGCCGAGATCGTGCGGAAGGGGCCCTGACGGGCGGTGCCGGAGGAGTCGTCACGCTACGCAGAGGTCCTCATGACCCGCCGCCGGGGCGAGGAGAGCCTGGTGCTCACCTACGGCCTGCCTCGGCAGGCGCCCGAGGCGGGCTGGCTGGGCGCCTATGTGCTCGTGCCCCTGGGGGGCGGGTTCGCGACGGGCTACGTCATCGGTGTGACCGACCAGGAGCCCGGCGGCGACTTTCGGGTCAAGCGGATCGAGGAGGTGCTGGACGATTCGGCGCGGCTCAGTGCCGGGCTCGTGGAGCTGGGCCGCTGGATGGCCGACGAGTACTGCACCGATCTGGCTTCCTGTCTGCAAGCCATGGTACCCGCGGGCGCCCAGGAGGAGGTGGTGGTAGCCTACGAGACCGCCGATCCCCAGGAGCCGGCCGCCGGCGGACAGGCCTCCCTGTTCGACGCCGAGGAGCTGGAGCCCGATCCGCCGCCTCTCCTGGTCACGCTGCGATCGGCCGACCGGCCGCTGACCCCCGCGGACCTCCAGTCCATTCTGGGCCGGAAGGTGGAGAGCGATGAGTTGGACGAGCTGCTCCGGCAGGGCTCGATCCGCCGCCGCCACGTGCTCGCCCCCGCCCGAAGCAGCCGCAAGACCCTCCTGGCGCTGCACCCCGCCCCCGGTGCCGATCCATCGCTGCTCTCCAACAGAGCCTTCGCCCAGCGCGAGATCCTCGAGGAGCTGCTCCGCCGGGATGAGCCCATCACACTCATCGATCTACAGAGTCGACGGGTCGCCGCACAGCAGCTCGTGGAGAAGGGCCTGGCCAAGGTGACCTCGGTGCCCGTGCTGCGGCGACCCGCCAGCCATGCCGTGGGCCTGCCGGCATCCGGGATCGAGCAGACGCCGGATCAGCGAGCGGCCGTGGAAGCCATCAACGCGGCCATCGACCGCCGGGCCGGCGACTCGGTGGTTCTCTATGGCGTTACGGGGAGCGGGAAGACCGAGGTCTACCTCTCGGCCATCAGCCATGCCCTGGAGTCGGGCGGAAGGGCCATCGCGCTGGTGCCCGAGATCTCCCTCACACCTCAGACCGTGGGCCGCTTCCAGGCCCGGTTCGGCAACCGGGTCGCCGTGCTGCACTCCGCCCTGGGATCGGGCGAGCGTCTCGATGAGTGGACGAGGGCCCGGGACGGCGATGCGGACATCGTCATCGGCGCCCGGTCGGCGGTGTTCGCACCCGTCAGCGACCTACGCCTGATCGTCATCGATGAAGAGCACGAGGCCTCGTACAAGCAGAATTCGAATCCCCGCTACCACGCCCGGGATACGGCCTTAGCGAGAGCTCGGCAGGTCGGCGCGACGGTCGTGCTGGGAAGCGCTACGCCCAGTCTGGAGTCGTACTTGAGCGCCCGCGAGGGCCACCACCGTCTGCTGGCGCTGCCAGACCGCGTTGCCGGAGGCGAGCTCCCCCCTGTGGAGGTCATCGACATGCGCGCCGAGCCCTACGAGCGGCGCCGGGCCCTGGTCTCCGAGCCCCTGGAGGCGGCCCTGCATGAGACTCTGACCCGGGGCGAGCAGGCCATCCTACTCCTGAACCGGCGCGGCTGGTCGCCCTTCCTGCTATGCCGGGAGTGCGGCGAGGCTGTGCGGTGCAATGATTGCGACGTCTCCCTCACCTACCACCAGCGCGAGGACCTGCTGCGGTGCCACCACTGCGGCCACGAGCGGCCAACGCCGCGGCAGTGCCCCGTCTGTGACTCCGAGCACCTCCATCCCATGGGCACGGGCACCGAGCGGGCCGAGCAGGAGGTGCGGGAGTTCCTGCCCGAGGCGCGGATCCAGCGCATGGACCGCGACACAACCCGAGAGAAGGGCGCCCATGGCCGGATCCTCAGCCGGTTCGAGCGTGGCGAGCTGGATGTGCTTATCGGCACCCAGATGATCGCCAAGGGGCTGGACTTCCCGCGGGTCACCCTGGTGGGGGTACTCATGGCCGATACGGGGCTGCATTTCCCCGACTTCCGGGCGGCGGAGCACACCTTCTGCCTGCTGACGCAAGTATCGGGGCGAGCGGGGCGCAGTGGATTGGGCGGACGGGTCCTGGTCCAGACCTTCGGCCCCGATCACTACGCCATCGAGATGGCCTCCCGCCACGACTACCCCGGCTTCTACGAGCGAGAGATCGAGCTGCGCCGCAGGCACGAGTACCCACCCTTCAGGCGACTGGCCAACGTCTTGTCGGTGGATGAGGACCCCTTCCTGGCCCAGCGCGCGGCCGATGCCTTCGCCGGCGCCGCGGGCGCGGAGCTCCCCGCGGGCGGGCAGGTGCTCGGGCCCAGCGCCGCGGCCC
>WJIW01000654.1 GCA_014730065.1 Armatimonadia bacterium
CGCTTATGGTGAGTGTCTCACGGTGGCTCATGGGTACCTCGGGTTCTGGGTGGGCCGCCGCCCGAGTCGCCCCGGGCGGCGGCGTGAGTGCCTAGAGCCGCTTCTCGATCTCACCCAGGCGGTCGCTCAGGGCCCCCACCTGCCGTGAGAGAGCGTTGACCATATCGGTGAGCTGCTGGACAACGGCGGAATCGGCTGGCGTCATGGACTGGGCGGGCGTCGCCGACGAGGACTGGGCTCCCATGCCCCTTCCGGCGCCACCCATACCTCGGCCTCCACCACCGCCACCGCCACGGCCGCCACCGCCGCGCCCGCCACCCATACCTCG
Organism: Armatimonadia bacterium; assembly: GCA_014730065.1. Classification (GTDB taxonomy): domain Bacteria; phylum Armatimonadota; class Zipacnadia; order UBA1398; family UBA1398; genus UBA1398. Next base: position 329 of record WJIW01000654.1, read on the forward strand.
CCCGCCGCCCATGCCGCGGCCACCGCCGCCACCACCCATGCCTTGTCCGAGGCCGATGCCCTGGCCGGGACCCATGCCCTGACCGCCTCCGGGGCCTTGGCCAGGCCCCATGCCGCCTCCGCCGCTGGTCCCGTAATGGGCCTGGACCGTTGGGCCAGAGATCTGGCTCAGCTTGCCGGCCTTCAGGGCCGCGAGGGCGTCGGCGGCGGTCCCTTGCAGGCATTCGTAGATGGCGATGCCGCCGGCGTTCAGGGCCTGGAAGGCGTTGGGGCCGAACCGGCCCGCGATGATGGCCTCGGCTCCAGCGTCGGCCACCCGCTGGGCGGCGGCGATCCCGGCGCCCGAGCCCTGCTGAGCGGCTTCGTTGGCGATGGCTTCCACATGGTCGCCATCGGTGTCACAAATCAGAAAGTACGCGCAGCGACCGAAGCGCGGATCGACGGCTGCGTCGAGCCCGGGGCCACTGGATGCGATAGCTACCTTCACTGTTGGTCCTCCTTGATCTTGCCCGAGGCCTCGAGGGCACTCAAGCGCTGGTCCATAGCGGCGACCTGGCCGCTGAGGTTCTCGATGGACTGCTGAAGGGCGGTGAGCTGGCTCACCAGGCCCGGCGCGGCCCCTGGGCTCGCAGCCATGCCCTGGATAGGGGGCTGCATCCCCGCCGGCCAGTTGCCGGTCATCAGGTACTCGGCACAGGGGCCCAGGCCCGATGCGCTCCGGCCCACCCAGCCGGGGCTGTATCCGAAGCGCATCCAGCCGGGCTGGCCCGTCAGTCGATGCATGTTCCGATTACGCATTGTCTCTCCACCTCTTCTCGGCGCCGCGAGGGCGCGCATTGGGGCGTCCAAGACGCCCGAGGTCAATCGTCCGTCTCCGGGGCGAGCTGGCGCTGGCGGCACCGCTCGGCGAACTCCACCATGGACTGGCCGCACCGGCCGATGACCGTGACCCAGTCCTCCAGGTGCTTCCGACCGAGGGGCGTGATGGCATAGAGGCGCTTGCGGGGTCCGCCCTGGCCCGGCTGCCACCTCGACTCGGCGCAGCCCGCCTCCTCCAATCGCCGCAGGGCGCGGTAGGTGCCGCCGGGGTCGATCTCCGAGTCGGTGATCGCCTCCGCCCGAGCCATCTCCATGAGCTCGTAACCGTGGTGGGCCTGGCCGTCGCAGAGCAGATACAGAAGCATCGGCTCGATCAGCCGGGGCATCTTGCCCAGACTGCAGCTACAGGGCCCAAACTCGGGGGCGTGTCTCCGGCAGCGTCTTCTCAGCGTCCTGCCCTCCCGTCCCGACGTTATATGCTTACCACATATATGCCGCAAGCATATACGTGCGGACGTAACTGCGTCAAGCATATATTCGTGGTGGTCGGGGTTGCGGCGCTAGACGGGGCCGGCGCCGGCGCTCACCCGGGCGGCGAGGAAGTCTCGGAGCGCCTCACGCCATGGGCGGGGCTGGGGCACTCCGACCTTCGCCAGGGCATCGAGGGATAGCACGGAGTAGGCCGGGCGGCGTGCGACCATGGGGTACTCCTTGGCGGTGGTCCGCTCCACCTTGGTCGAGGCGTCGATCATCTCCAGCACGGCTTCGGCGAACTCCGCCCACGAGCACTCGCCCGAGTTGGTGGCATGGAAGGTCCCGCGCTCGCCGGACTGCATCAGCCGGACGATGACCTCGGCTAGATCCCTGGTGTAGGTTGGGGTGCACACCTGGTCGGCGGGCACGGAGATGCGGGAGCGGCCCATTCGCGCATGGCGGAGGACCTTGTCGGCGAAGTTCACGCGCTGTACCACAGGCCGGTGGAGTCCGTACAGGCCGCTGGTGCGCACGATGAGGTGATCGGCGGTGGTCAGCCGGATGACGTGCTCACCCGCGAGTTTGGAGACGCCGTAGACCTGGAGAGGCAGCGGGCGGTCGTCGACCTGGTATGGCTCCGTATTCCCGCCATCGAAGAGGTAGTCCGTGGAGACCCACACGAGGGTAGCGCCCGCATCGTGGGCGGCGGTGGCCAGGTTCCGGGTCGCCACGGCGTTCATGGTGAAGGCGGCATCGGGCTGGCTCTCGCTGTCGTCCACGCGGTGGAAGGCCACGGTGCTGATCAGGAAGTCCGGCCGTACGCGACGGCATTCCCGCCGCAGCGCGCCCAGGTCGCGAACATCCAGTTCCGAGGCGCTCGGCGTCACCACGTCCGAGCCGCGCAGCTCGCTTGCGATGTCGTGTCCCAGCATGCCGTGTCCGCCGAGCAGGATTGCCCGCATGTACCAGCCTCCCGGTGATCGATGCTCAAGCAGGTACGATCTTCGGTGGAGTGGGCCGAGTTACCTCGCCGGCTATGTCCGCGGCCGGGCGTAGAGGTGCCGCCCGAGCAGCCGGTCGAAGCTGGTGAAGTCTTGATCGTCCTCGCGAGCTTCACCCACCGCCGACAGGTACCGGTTCGTCTGGGCGTCGGCATTCTCGATGAAATGAACGGCGATGGCTTCGGGCGTCATGGGGAGCACGGGGGCCCCGAACTCGTGCTGGCCATGGTGGCTGAGTATGATGTGGCCGAGCTGCATACGGGTCTCCTCGGGGAAGTCCTCGAGAGCATCGGCCTCGGCCATGACCCACTGGTAGCCCAGGACCACATGTCCCACCAGCCGGCCCGGGACGCTGTAGTCGATATGGGTGGTCACCGAAAGCTCCTGGATCTTGCCGATGTCATGCAGGACGATGCCCGCGTACACCAGGGACCGGTCCAGGGCTTTGTGGACCTTGCAGGCGTTCCGAGCCATATAGAGGCATCCGAGGATGTGCTCCACCAGGCCGCCGAGATACGCGTGATGGAGCCCCTTGGCCGCGGGGCACCGCTCGAGCTGGGGGGTGATGTCCTCGCTGCTCAGAAACCGCTGTAGCAGGGCGGAGAGGTGGGGGC
>WJIW01000655.1 GCA_014730065.1 Armatimonadia bacterium
CCACTACGTAGACCACGGTGTAGACGGGAGCGAACTCAAACTCCCACGCTCCATTGACCGGCGGGTTGGGATCGCTCCAGTGGGCGTCGGTGACGCCGACGCTGCCGGGCTCGGCATCGGCGTTGACCCAGAACTCCCCGCCCATCGGACCGGAGATCCAGTGTGTCCATCCGGGGTTGACGCTCCAGTCGATGCCGGTGACCTGGCCGCCGGTCAGTACCGCCGACCACGACGGCGGGTCCCCGTCGGGCACGGGGTTGGGGAAGGTGCATGGATGCCATTGGGACGGCGCGGTCCAGGACTCGTGCTGGTAGCGGACCTGGCCGATGATAGTGATGTCGTTCTCGGTGACGCCTACGGGTAGGGCGGGGAAGTTATCTGTGCCGTTCAGTGCCCCGTGGGTGACCGTTCTGTTGCCGCTTTCCGTCGGCGGCAGGAAGTTGACGGGGAGGGACGCCTCGACGGCGATCTGGAGGTGGTCGCCCCAACGGCGGATCTGTACGTTGCCGTCGTCGGTGGCGTCGCGGTCGTGATCGAAGTAGTAGTCGGTCTCGGTCGCATCCACGCCGGGATCCCACTCCCACTCCCCGTCGGTCGGGTCGCTGGGGTCCTCGGGGTCCCAGATCGAGTACTTGACCACCGCGGCCTCGGGATCGGCCGGATACTGGGCCTGGGCCATGGCCGAGAGGCCGGCGGCGACGAATATCGCCAGGATCGCGGCCAGGGTCCTCGGGTTCGGAGACAGTCTCAATCTGAAGGCCAACGGGATCTCCCCCTGCAAGTGCCGCCGCGAGCACCCGGGGGCGTCGCGTCGGGGTGATGAATCTATGGCAAAACGGCTGGCGGAGGCCGAATCCCGGCGTCGGGACGGAGTCCCCTCCGCGTCATCCTGAGTTTATCCCTCGATGGTCGTTCCTAAACCTGATTCCGAGGCCAGGCCGCAAGGTCCTCCGCCGACCCAGCCCGAGGAGGCCACCCCGCCCGGGCGGCGAACCTGCAAGGGTGATGTTGCGGCAGGCGGCCCACTCGCCCCCGATCGGCGCGCGCGTTGGTCTGTCGGTGTTTGGGAGTGTGCCGCTCCGGGTAGATTCATAGGGTATGTGGAATCATCCTCGAAGGGATGTGGGCGAGCATGCTTCGCCTGTTCCTGTTTCTAGTTAGCCTTACCGCTCTCATGGCGGCCACCATCGCCGGCTGCGGGGGCTCCTCCGATGAGGAGGGCACGGCAGCGCTCCAGCCCGACGCCGAGGTGGCGATCCGGTCGGCCGATGCCGACGCCGACCTGCCCGGCGACCCACCCATCGATCCCGCCGCCGAGAGCGATAGCGCCGCGGCCATGGCGACGGACGGCGCAGCCATCGCGACTCTAGCCGTGGGCCAAGCCGGCGACACCGAGCCGCCGAGCATCACGCCTCCCCCCAACGTCAAGACCGGAGCGAGCAACCGCACCCCCGATCTGGGCGAGCCCCAGGTGGAGGACAACGCCGACCCCAACCCCACCATCAGTAACGACGCGCCCGCCAAGTTCCCCCGGGGCGTGACCGAGGTCACCTGGACGGCCACCGATGCCGCGGGCAACACGGCCACCGCCGTTCAGCTCGTGGAGCTTGACACTCGCGTACCGCCGCCTGGCGGTCGCCCGCACTGATCGCTCTCGCTTCCACGCCGCCCCGGCCGGCAGATCGGGGCGGCCGATCCACAAGGAGGTCCCGGCCCATGCGCGCACGGCCAGTCCTGTTGCTCCTACTCCTATGTAGCGCCACCGCCATCATACTGGCATTCTCGGCGACGGGATGCGGCTCGGCCGCGCCCGGCGCTAGCGGTGCGGAGGGTCTGACCCCGCCCGATGGCGTCGCCCAGGTCACCCGCGACCGCATCACCATCGACGAGAAGACGGGCGAGCGGTACGTCAAGGATGAGGCCCTCCTCTACCTCGACCCCTCCATGACCCAGGCCGAGCTGAACGCCGCCCTGGCCGAAGTCGATGGCCGCGTGGTGGGCGGAGTGCCCGAAGTCGGGTTGTTCCAGATACGCATGAACGGCGTCGTGTCCAGGGCCGGGCTGGATCGGAAGATCGCGCAGCTAACGGACCGGGGTGTCTCGCTGGCCGTTCCCAATACTGTCGTGCCCGAGCCCACCACCGACTTCGTGGAGCCCGAGGTCTCCGCCCGCCGAGTCACCGATGACTCGCTCCTCAACTGGGGCAGCACAGGCACGACGCGCCACTGGCAGCACCTCCAGAGCAACGCCGTGGACGCATGGGATAGCGTCACCGGCTCCACGAGCGTGAAGCTGGCGGTGGCCGACTTCAACTGGCCCCTCGACCATCCCGACCTACTCGATAACCTGACGGCAAAGACGAGCTTCGATGACGACTACTCAGGCGGATGGCACGGGATTCATGTGTCCGGCATCGTGGCCGGCCAGGGCAACAACGCCCAAGGCATCACCGGAGTCTGCTGGGATGCCGACCTGCGCTACTACGACATCGCAGTGGCAAGCGGGGGCGGCTCCTATAGCGCCATCATCGCCGCCTTCGTATCCGCGGCCGAGGCTGGCTGCCGAGCGGTGAACTTCAGTGGCGGCCACCCGGGTGGCACCAGCGTCCAGAACCTGATGCGACCCGTGGTCCAGCACTGCGGATCGCTCGGCTGTGTCGTGGTGACATCCGCCGGCAATAACACGGTAGACGCCGCCACCGACTCCTGGAAGGGCCTAGGCAGCGACCCAACGGTGACCAACCTGCTGGTCGTCGGATCGCTATCACCCACCTCATGGAACGTGGATCACTGGGAGTATGAGCTCTCCGGCTTCTCCAACTACGGCGCCTCAGTGAACATTGTTGCCCCCGGCAGCCCGATCCTCAGCACTGCCGAGTCGGGCGGCGCGCCAGCCTACATCACCACCGGCGGCACCTCCATGTCCTCGCCTTACGTAGCGGGCGCCGTCGGCCTCGTGGCCTCCGTGAGCCCCGGCCTGAACGCTCAGCAGCTTCGGGACACTATCGTCAACTCGGCGAGCGAGACGCTGACGGGCCCCGATGGCGTGGACATGCCCGTTCTCGATGTGGATGCCGCCATAGGCTTGGCGCCCGACACCGGCCTCCCCATTGCGGTGCTCTCGGCCGACCAGACCAACCATGCCGCCGCCCCGGCTACCGTTGTCTTCGATCCCCGCGCTTCCGGGCCGGGCGAGGGCGACACCGTCACGGGCTGGACGCTGGACTTCGGCGACGGCTCCGCCCCCGCGACGGGTGCGGGCCTGCCCGCCGCCACGGTGAGTCATGACTACACCACGGCGGGAGTCTTCCAGGCCAAGCTCAGCGTGACCAACACCAGCGGCAAGACCGACGCCCAGTCACTCATCATCAGCGTGGGCGTGGGCGACCTTCCCGTCATCATCGACTAACGACGACCCCGGAGACCCTTTCCGGCCGCTCTGCTCTTAGGGGGAGCCATAGAATGCGACATCATCCCGCAGCAAAAGCACTGGCCGCCCTGGTGGCCCTATCCGCCCTCGCCGCCGTCATCGCGGGCTGTGCCACGGGCACCGGACCCTCGGCGACCGGCACCACGCCGCAGCTCGCCGGTGGCGAGACGGGCACGGTCAATGTGACCATCGTCCGGGGCGCCGACGAGGTCCAGGCCGAGGCGATACCCGCCACGGCCGTCGAGGTGAAGCTGACCCTCTCGGCCAAGGACATCAGCCCACCCATGGTGCAGGTGGTGGACTTCGCCGCAGGCAGCGATTCCGTCACGACCTCTCTGGCGGCTGTCCCCGTGGGCACCAACCGGCTGCTGTCGGTGGTGGCCAAGGATGTCGATAGCGCGGGCGACTCCGTGGGCGATGAAGTCGCCATGGGCTCCTCCATGCTCACCGTCTACCCCGGCGCCAACAGCCCGGCCCGGCTGACCCTCACCCCCACACCCACGGGCCTCCATGGCGTGGATGTAGCGGGCTGGGCCGATGCCGATGGGTACAGCACGTACGACGCGTCGAACATGGTCGTGGGACCCGCCCCTGGCGATCCCTCCCATGGCCGCATCACCGTCACACCCATTAATGGCGACCCCGATTTCACCGCCGATAACATCATCGTGGTCGAGGAGCAGCTCGATCCGGCAGCGGCCTATGACCAGGAGACCACCATCTGCACACCGGCCACCATCACCAAGTCGGCTGGGATGCTCGACCTGGTGTTCGTCGTCGATGTGTCCATGAGCATGGACGAGGAGCGCGACAGCATCGTGAACACGCTGGATGCCTTCGTCGATGACCTGGTCGCCAACGGCAACGACCTGATGATGGGCGCCGTCAGCTTCCGGTACGACAACGACACTCCGGACGGCCACCTGAACCTGACGGCCGACGCCAATGCCGTGAAGAGCTTCATCAGCGGTCTGACGATCCAGTCCGGCGGCGTGTCCACCCGCGCCGAGAACGGCAACATGGGCATCCTCTATGCCCATAACGGTTTCGCGTGGCGGCAAGGCTCCGAACGGCTGTACGTGGTCGTGACCGACGAGCCCTTCCAGCCGGGCGCGAGCGGCCTCGATGCTGAGCGTGTGGTCGCGGAGCTGAACGGCGGGTCCAAGGTCTACGTGGTCTGCCCGGACTTCGACGATCCGGCCCACCCCTACTACCCGCTGCCATCGACCGTGGACAACCCGAAGGACCTGGCCCTGAACGCCGGCGGCGCGTGGTTCGAGATCGACGCCCCGGGGAACTTCGACCTGACGGACCTGGAGATCCCGGACCTACTGACCAGCGTCTACCATATCGACTACCCCACCACCCTGTTCGGAGGCGAGAAACGGGTGCGTCTGTGGCTCTCGGGCAATGGCGCGCCCGCATACGACGGCACCACCGACATGGTCACCGCGAGGACCTCGTGGGCGCCGGAGGTGGATGTGCCGGATACGTACGTGAGCCCCGTGATGGTCGCCTGGCAAGACGCATGGTCCAGTGGGGATATCTGGGTTGCCTACGCTGACGGCTCGGGCTTGCTCAACGTGTCCAATAGCCCCGGAGTCACGGATCGCAACCCCGCCATGAGCGCCGATGGTACGAAAGTGGCGTGGAGCAGCAACCAGACGGGCGATTACCAGATCTTCGTGGCCAGCACAGACGGCTCGGGGCTAACGCAGGTTTCGAGCGGGGCAGGCGGCGGCGGTGCCTGGCAGACGACGATCAGCGCTGATGGCAGCAAGGTCGGCTGGAACAATGGAGACAACGTATGGGTCGCGAACGCCGATGGCACTGGCCAGGTCAACGTTTCCAACAGCACCGGGAGAGATCACGAGCCCTGCCTAAGCGGGGACGGCAGTAAGGTATCGTGGCACAGCTCGCGGCCAGGTACCTTCCATGTGTACGTTGCTAATACGGACGGAACGGGCTTGACCCAGGTTACCAGCAGTGGTGACGATGACTGGAGCACTTTCCTGAGCTTCGACGGCAGCCGTGTCGCCTGGAACAGAACCGGAGATGGGATCTACGTCGCCAGTACGGATGGTACGGGGATTACTCTCGTCCCCACCAGTGCCCCAGGCGACATCATGCCCACCATGAACAAGAACGGTGACAAGCTCGCATGGGTGAGTTCGCGCAATGGAATCGATGAGGTCTTCACGGCTAATGCCGACGGCAGCGAACTAGTGAACGTCTCCGCGATCACCGGACTCGCCGGCTCTCGGGCGAGCATTGGTCCGGACGGTGAGCGCGTGGCCTGGGCGAACGGTGGCACCATCTACGTCGCCGGCGTCGATGGGTCCGCCCTTACCGCGATCAGCGTCGGATCAGGGAGCTCCAACTTCTCCGCGTCATTCCATGGGAAGTACGGCCGATAGGAGCAAGCCTCTCGGAAGCGCTCCTCGCTCTTCGGATGTATGCGCGAAGCCTCACCATCGGACCGGCAACCTCACGCCCTCCACACACCTGGATGGAGGAGGGCGTCCCTGCCCGCGGTGCCGAATGCTCCAGCGGAAAACCCCTGTAGTCAGTTTGCCTCCGATTCGGGGGAGGTCACCGTATGGGTCGTCACAATGGCGCCGTCGCTCCGGGCTGGGTTTGTCACCGTAACGGGCCCAGCATCGCCTCCGCACCTCCTTGCAGAACTCCCAGCAAAGCGGGTAGAGCGCTTCCCAGAAGTATCTTCGTCTCGCTCTAGAGCTTGTCTTTGATCCTGCAGGTCTTTGAGTTGGCTTGGCCGCGTTCCATGGCCCACAGAATGGCTTGATCCAGGCGCTCGATCAGGTGGTCTTTCGTCTTGGCCACGAAGTCGCTGAACCATTCCGCTTTGATGATCAGCCAGAGCCGCTCGATGGGGTTCAGGTCGGGCGAGTAAGGTGGTAGGAACACCGGCTCGAACTGACCCCAGTCCAGGCGCCCCG
>WJIW01000656.1 GCA_014730065.1 Armatimonadia bacterium
GCGTGTGAAGTGGGCCATTGGGTGGCCGCCGCCGGGCGCGCCTGCGGCGACCGAGGCCAGGGCGCACCGCTAGCAGCCGCGTGAAGAAGGGACATCACCATGCTCACCATACTTATGTCCGTGGCCGGTCTGGCGATACTCCAGCCCGGCCCGCCCCTCACCTTCGAGGCCGAGGAGGTGGCGGGGCCAGCCGAGGCGTGGCTCGAGGACGACTTCACCGAGGACCACTGGAATCTGTGGTCCACCGATGTGGACGCCGACGAGAAGTGGTCCGGCGGCGTGACGCTCCAGAGCCCCCGGGTGATGGAGGACCGAGAGTCGCCCGAGGATGGCGCGCCGCCCCTCCATGTGGTCATCGAGGACATCCCCGAGGGCACCTTCGGGGTGGACATCAAGTACGGCCGGGCCCTCGCCGTCTCGCTCGATGGTGACGAGTGGATCGACCTCAGCGAGACCCGGGGACGCGTGGGTGTCCTGGAGATCGGGGAGGACGGACTGGAGCTGTGGGTCGATGATCTCTTCGCCCAGGCGGCCAACCCCGGATCCTCCTACTTCGATACCATCACCCTCACGCCGCTGCCCGACCGCCGCCCGCCGGCGCCAGTGGAGGGGTGGGCCGACGAACGGGTAACGGAGAGCCTGGGTCGCGGGCTGGTCGCGCTCCCCACCGCCGATGGGGTGTACCTGTCCTGGCGGCTGCTTCCCGAGGATCCCGGCGACATCGCTTTCGACGTGTACCGCCGGGCGGGCCGGAGCCTGCCCATGCTTGTGACCTTGGCTCCGATCAGTGAGACGACGGACTACCTGGACGACGACCCACCGGGCATGGATTGCGCGTACGCCGTGGTGCCTGCCGGCGAGGAGCCGGGCCAGCGCGGCTGGTACTACCTCGAATCCACCGAGCCGCGCCCCAACTACCTGAGCATCCCCTTCGAGGGCGAGTACCACGCCCAGAAGGTGGGCGTGGCCGACCTCGATGGCGACGGCCGGTACGACTACGTCATCAAGCAGCCCAGCGACAATATCGACCCTTATGTTCACTACTGGTACCCGAGCCCCGAGACGTTCAAGCTGGAAGCGTACACCGCCGACGGCCAGTTCCTCTGGCGCCGCGATCTGGGATGGGGGATCGAGCGGGGCATCTGGTACTCGCCCTACATCGCCTTCGATCTGGATGGCGACGGGCGGGCCGAGGTGGCGGCCAAGACCTCCGAGGGCGATCCCAGGGACGACGACGGCCGGGTGACCAGTGGGCCCGAGTACCTGACCCTCTTCGACGGCCTCACCGGCGAGGAGATCGACCGGGTGGACTGGATCCCTCGGGAGTGGATCGGGGAGATGCCCTCGGCCTACAACTACGCCTCCCGGAACCAGCTCGGCATCGCTTATCTGGATGGCAAGACCCCCTGCCTGCTCATGGCCCGAGGCACGTACACGAACATGTTCCTGCGGGCATTCCAGCTCGTGGATGGCTCGCTCGAGGAGCTCTGGACGTGGGATAGCCGGTACGAGGGCGGGAGCTACCGTGGCCAGGGCGCGCACTTCATGCACTCGGCCGATGTGGACGGGGACGGCCGCGACGAGGTCATCCTGGGCTCCGCGGTCATCGACGACACCGGGGCGGCCCTGTGGAGCACCGGGTTGGGGCATCCCGACCACTGCTATGTGGGCGACATCGACCCCGGCAACCCCGGCCTGGAGATCTACTACGGCATCGAGCCCGGCCGGGCGAGCAACGCCGTCTGCCTCGTCGATGCGGCGACGGGCGAGGTGCTGTGGGGCATCGAGGAGCAGACCCGGCATGTGCACAACTCGGGACTCTGCGCCGATCTCGATGCCCGCTACCCCGGACTGGAGTGCTACTCGGGCGAGAAGGAGTGGCCCGAGGACGGACCGCACCGCTGGCTCCATTCGGCGGCGGGGGAGCTACTGGCCACCGAGACCGAGCTGGACCTGGGCCTATCGCCGAGGGCGGTGTACTGGGACGGCGATCCTCAGCGCGAGCTGCTGCTGGGCACGCGCATTGTAGGTTTCCCTGAGATGGAGGAGATCGACGTCATCGACGGCAGCTCGGTGGTCTGGGCCGACGTGGTGGGCGACTGGCGGGAGGAGATCATCGCCCGCAAGCCGGGCGAGCTCCGGATCTACATCACGACCATCCCCGCCACCGACCGCCACCCTTGCCTGATGACCGACACCCTGTACCGCATCGACGTAGCGAATCTGGCGATGGGGTACGCGCAGCCACCGATGCTGAGTACGGGGGTCCCGCGCTGACCTTTTGCTACAAGCCCTGGCGAACGGGTGCCGGCACGGTCTCGACCAGCCGGCGGACGGCCTCGCCGGGCGTGAGCCCCCGGAGCCGGGCTTCGGGGTTGAGGAGCACCCGGTGGGCGAGGATGGGGCCGCAGAGGGCTTTGACGTCGTCGGGGATGACGAAGTCCCGGCCCACGAGGGCCGCGGTGGCCTGGCAGGCGAAGTAGAGGCACTGAGTGGCCCGGGGGCTGGCGCCCATGATGAAGTCTGGGTTGTTGGCGTCGCGGGTGCCTTGCACGAGCTTGATGATGTACTCCCGGACCTTGTCGTCGACGTGGATCTGGCGGCACATTCGCTGGGCCTCCAGAAGCTCATCCGGCGTGGCCACCGAGCCGATGGTGTCGATGGGGTGGCCGTTGCGGAGGTTGAGGATCATGTCGTTCTCGGCCTGGAAACTGGGGTACCCGATGGAGAGGCGCATGAAGAAGCGGTCGAGCTGGGCTTCGGGCAGGGGGAAGGTGCCCTCATGCTCCACGGGGTTCTGGGTCGCGATGACCAGGTGGGGCCGCTCCAGCTCGTGGGTGCGTCCATCGATGGAGACGTGGCGCTCGGCCATGGCCTGAAGCAGCGCCGACTGGGTTCGGGGCGTGGCCCGGTTGATCTCATCGGCCAGCAGAATGTTCGTGAAGATCGGCCCTGGGCGGAACTCGAAGTCCAGGGTCTTCTGGTTGAACACCGAGGTGCCGGTGATGTCCGTCGGCAGCAGGTCGGGCGTGCACTGCACGCGCCGAAAGTCGATACCCAGCGAGATGGCCAGGGAGCGGGCGAGCATGGTCTTGGCAACGCCGGGGACATCCTCCAGCAGAATGTGTCCCTCACACAGCACGCAGACGAGGCAGAGGCGGATCGGCGTGCGCTTGCCCACGATGACTCGCTCGATGTTCTCGCTGATTCGGGTGCATAGGTCGGCTACGGATGCCACATTGGCCTCCCGGGGTATCGTATGGACTCGAGCGGCCACGGCCCGACGGCGCGAAGGGTGTCGGGGGGCTTCGTGGAGAAGCCTCCCCGTGAGCCATGGCAGCAGGCGGCAAGCGCCGCGCGCACCACTCGAGCCCGTAGGTTCGGGGCGGGGCTCGGCCCGCCCTGCGTTGAGCTTCTCTCCGAGGGGGAGTTCGGACCCATGTATCGATGCGCTCCACTCATATGCAGTCTCTTCCTCGCCGCATCCTGTACGGCGGGACTCGCCCAGGAGACGCTCCTCAGGCCAGGAGAGAACCTAGGCCCGCTTCGTTACAACCTGGGCATCTCGGCGGCCTATGGCGGCGACTTGGCGGGCACGACGCTGGAGGCGGCCTACTGCTTTGTTTACCGCACCTTCACGGCCTCGGATCGAGGCGAGCTGCCCGCTCTGATCGTGTACGAGCAGTGCACCGCCACCGCGACGACCGCCGACGGATGGTCACACCTCTCTTGGGGGCTGGAGGGCGAGGACGTACTCGCGGTCCTCGGACCCGACAGCCTCATTCGGGAGGTGCCCGTCCCCCTGCCCGGTCCAGGCGCGAGCTCTGGGGCCGACGCCTTGGCCGCTTATGCCGCGACCCTGTGGGCCATTCCGTACCCCGCCGAGGCCGTGGCTCCGGGCGAGAGCTTCCTAATCGATGTGCGCGATGAGCCCTCCCTAGCGGGGCCGGTGCTGGTGCATCGGCGCGTTGTGGGGGAGCTGACGTCCATCGAGGTTCTGGGCGGCCGCCAGGTGGCCGTGGTCTCGGCACAGATCGAGCAGTCGCTGGCCCCCGATCACCCTAGCCTGACGGGCGAGGCCGTCATCGAGGTGTCCATGGCGATCGACACGGCCACGGGGCTGGTGCTAGGCGTCGATCTCGTCGAGACCAGCGAGGCGGCCACCCGGACCGAGCCGGACACCCCCGTGGTGGTGATGGACCCCCTGCGGTGCCGGATCCGCTTGGAGGGCGGCCCGGAGCTGGACGAGCTTCTCGACTTGCCCTGACGCACCGCCTCGGTGACAATACCTGCTGGTGATCGAGGACCCCATGGAGCTAGCCCTCTTCCTCCTCGCCGCGGGCTCCATATCGCTGTCGGGCGTGCTGGCCCCCGGCCCCATTACCGCCGTGACCGCCGCCAAGGGCGCCGAGTCGCCCCATGCGGGCGCCTGGGTGACGGTCGGACACACCCTGGTGGAGATCGCCGTGATGGCGGCGCTGTTCTTCGGCGCCCGTGAGCTTTCCGAGAGCGGCCCCCTCAAGGCGGGGATCGGCCTCGCCGGCGCCGCTGTGCTGCTGTTCATGGGCGTGAGTATGCTCCGCGCCTTGCGAAGCGGGGGCGGGGACGAGGGCGAAGGCGACGCCGAGGACGCTCCTCCTCCTGAGCCGGCCCGCGGCCTGGCCCGGGCTACCTCCTCGCCCCTGATGGCCGGCATTGTGCTCTCGGCCGGCAACCCCTACTTCATCATCTGGTGGCTCACCGTCGGTGCCGGCTTGGTGCTGAAGTCCATCGAGTTCGGGGTCATCGGGTTCCTGCTCTTCGCCCTGGTCCATTGGTCGTGCGATCTGGGCTGGAACTGGCTCGTGTCGGCCCTGTCGTACGGCGGCAGCAAGGCACTGGGACCCAGGTTCCAGTGGGGCGTGCAGCTCGTCTGCGGTGTGTTCCTGGTGTTCATGGCCGCGTGGTTCGGGTACGATGGAGCCGTGACACTCTGGACGCCGGCCCCAGCCGCGTAGGGAACGGGCCGCGCCGGGCTGCGTCCCTGATGATAGCCCCACCTTGGAGGGATCTTGTAGATGAGATGGCTAGCCGCCTTCGCAATCGGCGTGATGTCCGCCCTTCCGTGCCTCGCCCAGCAGGATGAGGCGCCACCCGAGGAGCTGGTGTCGCTGCTTCCCGCCTCGGGAGCTTTCGAGGGCCTGGCGATGCAGGGCGACCCCAAGTACTACGCCCATGACGACCTCGCCGACTACATCAACGGCGATGCCGAGACCTACTACACCTACGGCATCGGCTACACGGCCGCGGTGCGCTACCAGGACGGCGCCCGGGGCCTGCTGAACCTGGACATCTACGACATGCTCACCCCCCTCGGCGCCTTCGGCGTCTATGCCCAGCGCAGGCCTTCGGATCCCGAGTATCTGGACCTGGGCGCCCAAGGGTACGTGAGTGGCACGCAGGTGGTGTTCATCAGCGGCCGGTACTACGTGGTCATCAAGAGCGTGTCCCGTAGCGATGAGGGTATCGAGAAGGCCAAGGAGCTGGCCGGCATCGTGGACGAGGCGGCGCCGGGGCCCAAGGAGCTTCCCGCCGCGCTCGAGTGGTTCCCCGAGGACGGCCTGCTGGCGGATACCTTCGCCCACAGTCCCACATCATTCCTGGGGCTGGGGGGTATGCCGCCTCTGTTCACCGCTAAGTACGCCCACCCCGAGGATGAGGACGACGAGGTCACCCTCGCCTTCGGCCTCTTCGAGACCGAGGCCGACATGCTCGCCGCCGCCGCCACCATGCAGGAGAGCTTGGCGGGCCGGCTGGCTGACGATGGCGAGGTGTCCACCTCCCAGGTTGAGCTGGTGGGCAATGCGGTGGAGGTCGGGTCGTACGATGTGAAGTACCGGGGCCAGGTCCACGTGGCCCCCGTGGGGCGCGCCCTCCTCGTGGCGGCCCGGACCACGCCCGAGCACGCCGCCGAGCTGCTGGCGGCCCTGGCGGAGCGGATCGATGAGGAAGGTCCGGGTCTGGGGGAGTAGGGTGCTAGGCCCGCCAACTCGCCCCCCATGGCTTATGGAGGAGCACTGGCACCCAGCAAGCAGCGTGCCTGCATGGGGCCGCTCGCGCTGTGAGGATTCGTCCCCGCGCCAGCGAACAACAAACCCGGAGAGATCCTGATCCGGGAGTGGTCTTCGTGCGATCGAGTCCTAGCCTGAGCGTACTGGCATTGCTGCTCGTGGTGGGCGGTGCCTTCGCGGGCGATGTGTTCCTCCCCGCCGAGCCCAACGTGCTGGAGCTGAAGGAGCCGGTCACGGCCACGTTCGTCCGGGTCGTGATCGACGCCACCTCCGACGGCACCCAGCCCTGTATCGATGAGCTGGAGGTCTACGCGCCGGGTGGCAAGGAGAACCTGGCCATCGCCGAGGGCGCCGAAGCGTCGGCTTCATCCTGCCTGACGGGCTACTCGGCGCACGCCGTCGAGCATCTCAACGATGGGCTGTACGGTAACGCCCGGAGTTGGATTCCCGCCACAGAATCGGGCCAGTGGGCTCAGATTGAGCTGGCCGAAGCCGCGGAGATCGGCTCCATCGTCCTCTCCCGGGACCGCACCGGTGGGTACCCCGATCGCGTGCCCACGGGCATTCGCATCCTGACTTCCACCGATGGCCAGACCTGGTCCCAGGTGTTCGAGGGCCACTTCCGGGCACCCGGAAACTCGGGCGCGCCCACGCTGCCGAGTCCCCCACCGGCGCCGTCCATGGCACCGAGCCTGGACCTAACCACCCCGACAGAGAACGAGGACGGCCATGCCAACTTGGCCCTTCGGCCCGGAGTGGAGCCTGCCGCGTCATCGGTCTTCGATGAGGGCCGCAACCCCAAGCACCAGGTCGACCATCTCAATGACGGCGCGAGCGGCAACGACCGGAGCTGGATCGCGGCGGGGTCGCCGGGCTGGGCCGAGGTCGACCTGGGTGAGGACTTCTGGATCTACCAAGTCGCCCTCGGCAACGACGCCGCGGGCAAGCACTCCGACCGAGCCATGAGCCGCTACCGCGTGCTGGTAGCCACAGAGTACGATGCCGACTCCTCCGCACCCGCCTGGACCGAGGCGTTCGAGACGACTCGGCCGCTGCTGACCCGCCGTGTCATCGGTTTCGAGCCGGTAAGGGCACGATGGGTGCGCATCGCGTTCGAGGACGGCGGCTCGCCCCGGATCGATGAGCTGGAGGTCTATGGCGACGATGAGCCCATACCGGCGGCCATCGCCGAGGCGGCGGCCACCGACGACGACGCGGCCCTGGACTATGAGGATCTGCTCAAGTACGCCTTCGTCGCTGAGGAGCACGCGTGGCTTAAGACCTACGGCTACGCCGACCTGGATCCCAGCTTGGTACCGTACAACGGCCGGGTGACGGAGTACCCGCGCCACGTCGGCGATGACGTGATCCCCGTCCCGACGCTAGGCGGCACGCCGGATCTGAACGCTGTCATTGGTGCTGACGAGTGGAGCGGCGCCTCCATGGGCACGGTACGGGTGGCATTCCCCGATGATTTCGAGAAGGGCGCCCTGGTCGAGCACCGGCTGCGCGCGGGGATCGACGGCAGCGACCTGCACGTGGCCGTGGAGGCGACCCGGCTGCTGAACGGCCGGGTCCTGCTCGTCTCGACCCCGGGATGGGGCAGCCATGTGTGCCTGGATCTGGTCGACGGCTCGTTGATGCTCCGGAGCTTCGAAGTAGACGGCGCCATCGCCGAGGAGCGGCCGGCTGAGGCGGCGATCGCCTTGGCCGAGGACGGCTCGGCGGTTATCGAGGCCACCATTCCGCGGGACCTGCTACCGGACGCCGATGCGGTGGGGCTACGCTTCGGACTCGGCTTCGGCGGCCGGCACACGGCGCCCGTGGGGCGGCCGGTCTACGGAAGGCTGGCCGACGTGGTGCTGGCGGCGGAGCCCAGTGACAGCGATTCCTTTGCCGTCACCGCCCGGACCACCGGGGGCGAGCCGCTATCAGCGGAGGTCACCACCGAGCCGGGCCCGATCGGCCCCCAGGGCACCGTGAGCCTGGAGTGGGGGGGCGAGGACTACTCGCTCCATCTCCTCCGATACGACCCCACAGTGCGGACGCTGACTCTGGCGACCGACCTCGCGGCCCGCCTGCGAGTGCGCGGCGTGGATCTGGACCCCCAGTTGGAGCGCCTGGAGGCTCTCGAGCGTGAGCATGCCGACGCCGAGCCCGGCGACCGGGAGCTCTTCTACCGCGCCCGGATGCTGAAGCGGGACATCTTCCTCCGCGATCCCGACCTGGCCCAGCTCACCAGGATCCTCTACGTGGAGCGGTACCCGTACGAGCCCTCCCATATCTACACCGACTACACCGACGCGCCGTTCCGCCCCGGCGGCGGGGTCTACATCCTCGAGACGCCCTTCGCCGACCGGCTGGAAGTGCGGGAGGCGAGGCGGGTCCGGCTTTTCGATGCCGGTGGAGGCATCGCCCGAGACCCC
This sequence comes from Armatimonadia bacterium, assembly GCA_014730065.1. Lineage (GTDB taxonomy): Bacteria > Armatimonadota > Zipacnadia > UBA1398 > UBA1398 > UBA1398. The sequence continues at coordinate 8,477 of WJIW01000656.1, forward strand.
GTGCCCGACTTCGGACTGAGCGAGATCTTCTTCGGCTACCGGCCCGCCGAGGACGGCTTCTATCACCTCATGCGCATGGATGCCGACGGGTCGGGCCTCACCCAGCTCACCGACGGCCCCTTCCATGACTTCTACCCCTGCCCGCTGCCCGATGGCGACCTAGCCTTCATCTCGACCCGGTGTACGTCGCGCGTGTTCTGCTTCCGGGGAGGGTCCTCGGTGCTGTTCCGCATGGACCCCGATGGCAGCGACAAGCGGCCGTTGTCGTACTCATCGCTCAGCGAGTGGGCGCCCTCGGTGCGGGATGACGGCCGCATCATCTGGACCCGCTGGGAGTACCTGGACAAGGGCGCCGACTTCAGCCAGACCCTCTGGTCGATCAACCCCGATGGCACTCGCCCGGAGCTGGTGTTCGGCAATACGATCATCCAGCCCAACGGCTATGCCAACGGCCGGGAGGTGCCGGGCACCCAGGAGATCAGCTGTACCCTGGTCTCCCACTTCGGCGACATCAACGGCCCCATCGCGCTGGTGGATCTCTCCAAGGGCCGCATGAATCCCGATGCCATCAAGTCGATCACGCCCGAGGTGCCTTGGCCGGGCATGTGGCCGCGCACCGAGTGCTTCCGCGATCCGTACCCCATCTCCCGCGACCTGTTCCTGGTCTCCCATGCGCCCAAAGACCGCTTCGGCCTATACGTCATCGACCGGTACGGCAATAGAGAGATCCTGCACCTGGACTCCACGTACGGGAGCATGGGACCCATCCCCTTCGAGTCCACGGAGCCGCCCCCGGTGATCCCGGACATGATCGCCGACTCCACCCAGGAGACGGGCCGGTTCGATCTGATAGATGTCTACCAGGGCCTGGGCGACGATGTGTCGCGCGGCTCGGTGAAGTACATCCGGGTGGTTGAGGAAGTCGAGCACAACCTGGACATGGCGCCCAACCGGGACCACGAGGAGTTTATGAAGTGGTACGCCTCGCCCGTGGACCTGGTGAGCGGGCCCTACGGTTGGCCGGCCTATGTGGCCAAGGCGCCCCTGGGGCTGGTGCCCGTGGATGAGGACGGGTCGGCGAGCTTCACGGCGCCGGCGGGCAAGATCCTCTACTTCCAGGCCCTGGACGAAGACCTGAACGAGATCCAGCGGATGCGCAGCATGGTCCATCTGCAGCCGGGCGAGACGCGCACCTGTATCGGCTGCCACGAGGACCGGACCGAGGCGCCGCCGGTGGAGCTGGCCGATGCCGCCACCCGGGCGCCCGTCGCCCCCGACCCGGCCCCATGGGGCGGACAGGCCTTCAGCTACGAGCGGGTGGTTCAGCCGGTATGGGACCGCAACTGCGTCTCCTGCCACGACGACGGCCACCCCGAGGGGATCGACCTGCGGGGCGAGGTGGACGCGGACCGGGTGCCCGCTTCGTACCGATCCCTGATCACGACCGGGCAGGTGCATTATGTGGACTGTGGCTGGAACTCGGGCGGATGCGAGAAGCTGGAGCCTCTTACCTTCGGCTCGCTGAAGAGCCCTCTGTGGGACCTTCTCGAGGGGGGCCACCATGACGTGGAGCTGACTCGCGACGAGATGCGCCGGGTGAAGACCTGGATCGATCTCAACTGTCCACTCTGGCCCGATTACCAGTTCCGTCCGGAGCGGCCGGTGCTGGCTGGCGCGCTGGCGTCCGAGTCACCGTGAGCTTGTCTGGGGACCGGGCGAGGGGAGGGGACGCGGGTCAGCGAATAGCGCCCCATGCTGACCACAGCCATCCTGCTCTCCAGCTCGCTATGCGCCGCGCCCGTCGAGCTCTCGACCGACCATCTGGCTTTGGTGATCGGTGACGACGGCTCCTTTCAGGCCTTTGTGGACCGAGCCACCGGTGAGGACTACGCCGCTCCCGAGGAAGAGCACAAGGCCTTCTGGGCAGTCGTCGATGGAGAGGGCCTCTGGCCCACCTCCGTAGCCCTCGACGGTGGGCGGCTGGCGGTTGACTTCGGCGATGCGGGCCACATGGCGCTCGCCGTCGATGAGCGGCCGGGCTACATCGGGCTCACGATAGACGAGATCGACATAGCCGGCGCCACAAGTATCGGGTTATGCCACCTCCAGACCTCCCTGCCCGAGACGCTCGACGCTCCCTTCGTGGGCTGTGCCCTGACTCGCAATGACTGGACCAAGGTGGATCCTATCCCAGGTCCCAGTGCCCTGATCGCCGCCACGGCTCATGCCGAGACGGGCTACGAAGGGGCGTCGGTGGCCATCGTGGGATCGCCGCCCGAGGAGATGCGGGGAATCCTCCAGAGCGTGATCGAGGAGGCCCCCGGCTTGCCCACCTCGCCCCTCGGCGGGCCCTTCGCCCTCGATGCCGAGAGGACGCGCAGCTCGTACATCTTCAACTTCGGTGGGCTCACCGAAGACACGGCCGACGAGTGGATCGAGCGAGCCCGGTCCTTGGGCTTCGACCAGATCCAGATTCACGGCAGCCACGGCATCGGCGGGGCTTTTCGCTTCGGTGACTGCGCACTGAACCCCGAGGCCTACCCCGATGGCCGGGCGAGCCTCCGCCGGGCCATCGACAGGATCCACGACGCGGGGATCCTGGTCGGGATGCAGCCCTACGCCTTCTTCGTCTCGAAGGAGAGCAAGTGGGTCACGCCAGTCCCCGACCCGGGGCTGAAGGCCACGGCGGAGTTCACCCTCGCCGACGGGATCGATGCCGAGGCCACGGTCATTCCCGTCCTGGAGTCTACGGCCGATGTCTCCACCATCACCGGTTTCTTCGTGCGGAACAGCGTGACCCTGCGGATCGATGACGAGCTGATCGTGTTCTCGGGGGTGACCGATGAGGCGCCCTTCACCTTCACCGAATGCCAGCGCGGGGCTCACGGCACCACGCCTTCGGCCCACGAGGCGGGGACGAAGGCGTATCACCTCAACGAGTGCTTTGGGTTGTTCCTGCCTGATCCGGATTCCGAGCTATTCGAGCAAGTGGCCCAGGCGAACGCCGACTTCTACAACGAGTGCGGCTTCGATGCCATCTACTTCGACGCCCTCGACGGCCAGGGCACCTTGGGCGGCGGGGCTTGGGGCTGGCACTACGGCTCCCGCTATGTCTACGAGGTGTTCCGCCGGCTGGAGCGGCCAGCCATCATGGAGATGAGCACCTTCAACCATCACCTCTGGGTGGTGAGGTCGCGGCTGGGCGCCTGGGACCATCCGAACCGCTGCCACAAGCTGTTCATCGACGCCCATGTAGACGCAAACCGCCCTCACCGCAACATGTTCCTCTCCAGCAACCTCGGCTGGTGGGCCTTCGTGTGCGGCGGCCCGCCGGAGATCGAGCCCACCTACCCCGAGGACATCGACTACCTGTGCGCCAAGGCCCTGGGCACCGATAGCGGCCTCAGTATCACCACGTACGATGTGAACATCCCGCTACATCTGCGGTTGGCGGAGATCGTGCAGGGCTGGCAGGAGCTTCGGGAGGCCGATCTGCCGGCGAGCGTCGTGGAGGGCCTCGCGAGACCGGGCGCTGAGTTCACCCTGGTTGATGGGCAGGCGGGACCCGCCGTGCATCCTGTGACCCATACCGATGTGGAGGTGGCTGGCCAGGCGGCGGCGACCGTCGACAACCCGTACGCGGCCCAGGCGCCGAGCCTTCGTATTGAGGCGCTGCATGGGTGCGGGCCATGGGACGCTGATGAGGGCGTTACGCTGATCGACCCCGCGAGTACCGCTGCCCTCGATCAGTCCGAGGCCGCCGAGGGCGTCTCCATGACGGCGGCGACCTTCGAGGAGCTGACGCCCTCGGGGGACCCCTGCATGATGCTGACCATGAGCAGTGAGCGGGAGGAGCGCCGGGGCTCGTGGGCCCGGGTGGGCCGTGTCTTCGATGAGCCGCTGAATCTCGGTGACCGGCAGGCGGTGGGCGTGTGGATCCACGGGGACGGCAAGGGCGAGCTCCTGAACTTCCAGCTCGAGAGTCCCTATCATCTGTCGCGGGGCATCGCCGAGCACTACGTAACCGTGGACTTCGAGGGCTGGCGATACTTCGAGCTTATCGAGCCCGACGCCGACCGCTGGGCCGATCAGGGCTGGCCCTACGGGCACCCCTACTTCATCTACCGCGAATACCCCCACTTCGATGCCATCGAATCGGTGGACATCTGGTGCAACAACCTGCCGCCCGGGGAAGAGTGCCAGGTGCTGGTGAGCGAGGTCAGAGCTCTGCCTCTCCGGCCCATGGCCATCAGTGGCGTGGAGGTCCGGTCGGGCGAGTCCGTCCTGCGCGTGGAGGCGGACATGGAGACGAACTTCTTCCTAGAGGTATCACCCGATGGTAGCGCGACGCTCTATGACCGGTGGGGCAATGAGATGGCCGACCCCGTGGTGGAGGGGTCGCTGACGCTGCCGGCGGGCGAGTCGGACGTCTCGGTGGTGCTCAGCGGAGAAGGGGCCCTCAGAGCCGAAGCTACCGTGGGGCTCAGGGGGCCGGCGCTGGAGTGACCAGGTCGAGAAGCTGATCGAGGACTGCCGGCCGCTCACCGGTCCAGGTCAGGCGGAGAAGGAGCGTCCCGTCTCGCCAATCCACGGCGATGATCTGGAGGCCATCCTCGGCCGTGGCCGACCACGACTCCATGCCCGCCAGCAAGCCGCGCCGGGGCTCGGCATCGGGGCCGGTCTCGGCGGCGACCAGCTCACGAGCGCTCTTGCCCCCGCCGGAGATGGCCTGGACCTCTACTTCGCCTTCAGGACCCTCGAGGTCGAGCCCGCCATCGACGGTCTCCACCGTCCACCCGGCCGGCACGCCGATCACGAAGGGGGCGCTCGGGTGGCCCACCAGGCCCCAGCCCGTGCCCGAATCGCGGACGATCTCGCCCGGTGCCGGGGCGGCGCCTTGCGCGCCTGCGGCGATCTCCCTGGCCAAGGGGAGCAGATCCGTCAGCAGCTCGTCGAAGGGCGGCACTCCCCGGGCTGGCTGGAGGTCCAGCGGCCCGACTTGCGGGGGTTCGGCGAGACCGTGTACGGCCAGGTGAACCCGCCCGCCGGAGGACCACGTCACTGCATCCCCATCGGGCGAGGCCGACCACCCGACGGGGCCGTGGGCGACGGGTCGCAGCTCGCTTCCCGTCCAGGTGATCGAGAGGACCTCGCCGGCGCGACCCACCAGGATGCGCTGGCCCCACTCTCCGGCGGCGAGGGAGTCGGGGGTCCAGGGCAGATCCACGGTGGACTCCACCTCACCGCCCGGCAGCCGGATCCGACGGAGCTCGGAGCCTACGACGGCGACTAGGCGGTCGCCATCGCCCGTGAGCACGGCCGCGTCGGCGGCGCCGGAGTAGATGATCCGGCCGTCCTCCGCAGCCCGCACCTCGGCGCTGCCCGCGCCCACGAGCAGCAGCCGGTCGCCGGCACTCGATACGTCGACGTATCTGTAGGGCCCACGCGCGATGGGCCGGCCGCCCTCCACATCGGCCACATGTGCCACGCCGCTCTCGGTTACGAAGGCGACCCGAACGGCGTCGCGGGATAGGGCCGCGGCGGCGATGGGCTGGTCGGCCATCACTAGGTCGCGCAGGGCCACCGGGGCGCCCAGGGCTGTTGGGACGAGTAGCTCGCCGCCGGCTATCAGGAAGCTGCCGGTGGGGTCGGCGACCAGCTCCGCCGACGCCGGCACCTCGGCGAGCACCCTGGCCTCGCCTCCGTCCCAGCGGCAGGTGACGAGATCGGCCCGGCCCTCCTCGTCGGCGGGCGTCAGGAAGGCGATTCGCTCGCCGCCTTCCCAGCAGATGGGCGACGTGCCATCGGCCACCGTCCACTCGGTCCAGTCGGCAGCGGCTGGGCAGGCGATGAGCATCGCGCTCAGGCTAGCCAGGAGGAGTCCCGCGGGTCGAGTCGTGCTAGTCCTCCTCCGGCGGGATGACCTCGAAGGTGCCGTCGGTGTAGAGAACCAGCCTGCCTTGATCATGCCAGGTCTCAGCCTCCTCCAGGATCACCAGGTCGCGCTTCTGGGCCTCGTTGTCGAAGATCTTGCCCGCCAGGCTCGAGTTGAACCGGTAGCTGGAGGGGATGCGGCCTCGATTGCGGGGGTCGAGGGCGCAGTAGAGCGCATCGCCGCCGGGCAGGTAGGTCTCGCCCAGGGCGGTGACCCAGAAGAAGGGATCGCGTCCGGGCACGCCGTACGCCTCGGGGTTATGGTCCCAGTGGGGCAGCTCGCCGCCATGGTCGTAGGCGTACTGCATGAGGGCATTGTAGATGCGGGTCATGTTCTGTTTGGAGGCGTCGATGCCGCCCTCGCCCGGCCTGCCGAGGCGGAGTAGGACCAGGTTGGGTCCACTGGTGACGACAAGGGCCCGTCCGTCGGGCAGCCAGTTGAGGTCATTGGCGAAGGGCCGGGGCAGGTGCTTGTACGGCTGGCTTACGAAGGCGACGCGCTGGGGGTTCTTGCCGTCCTTGTCGGCCACCATAACCTCCTGGCGGCCCGGGTCGGCGGCCTGCTGAAGCCATGCCAACCGGCCCGAGGACATGCTGAAGGCGAAGCTAGCGGCGCCGGGGGCGTCCTTCAGGGTGTGGACCTTGCGCCACTCGCCGGCGCCCGTGTCGGCCTCGTAGATGGAGGTCTCCACTCCCCGGTCGGTGGCCCGCTCTCCGAGGACTCGCACGTGGCGCGGGGTGTGCCACCAGGGCCCGGAGCTCTCGGAGACCCGGGCGCCGTCGGGTAGCTCGGGCAGCTCTCCGATGAGGCGGAGGGTGCTCAGGTTATAGAGGTAGACGGCGATGTCAGTGGGCCGGTTGGGGTCGTTGGCGTAGTGGAGATAGGCCATGACCTCGTCCTCGGGCCCGATGACGGGTGCGAAGGGGATGTCGTCCCGGGCGAAGCCCTCCAGCAGCAAGGGCTCGGTCTGGCCGCTGGGGTCGACCTGGTACAGCCCCGGACGCCTCTCGGCGCTGATCTTCTCGGGCACGGCCACACATACGATGCGGCCTAGGTCGTTGCGCCACGTGGGGTGGTAGACGAGGGATGAGCTGGTGATCCTGCGCTCGGTATCGCCGTCCATACTGCGGACGTACAGATCCTGGCTGAGGTCGCCGTTGGCGCGGATGGCGTACTTGACGTAGGCGAACCAGCCACCGTTGCCCGAGATGGCGGGCGAATGCTGCCCGATGGCGGTGAGAGGCAGCTCCTCGATGACCGCCAAGGGCTCGGGATCTTCGGCGAAGGCGGAGCCGCCCACGAGGCTGGCGAGCATCAAGGCGGCGAGTCGCGGCAAAGGCATGAATCGGTTCCTCCCCGGGGGCCGGGCTCGGCCCCGAACGAGACAGACTGCGAGTATACCACCCGTTTGACACTCACCAAGGCCGATGGTAGCATCCTCCCGCACACCGATTCGGCGTCGCTGGGCACCCGGCGGCGCCCTTTTCGTATGCCACCCAGGGCAAGGAGCGTGGGCGAGTTGGATGCTCCCGTTAGCTGGCTGATGGAGCTGCTGGATTCGGACGTCTCCCCCGAGGAGCTGGCCGAGGTGCTGACTATGGGGGGGCTGGAGGTCGAAGCCACCTCCACCTTCCAGGGCCGCGGCGGGTTCGAGACCCTGGTGTACGACACTTACATCACCCCCAACCGCGGGGATGCCCTGTCCATGCTGGGGATCGCGCGGGATGCGGCGGCACTGCTGCCCTGTGCCCTGGTACCGCCCGAGGCTCCGCCGGCGCCCGAGACGGCCGACCCGGCCAGGTTCTCCGTCGAGCTGGCCGATCCCGACCTGTGCCCCCGGTACGTGGGGCTGCTGGTCCGGGATGTGGAGATCGGGCCCTCGCCCGACTGGCTCGTCAACAAGATCGAGGCGGCGGGCATCCGGTCGATCAACAATATCGTCGATGTGACCAACTTCGTGCTGCTGGAGCTGGGCCAGCCGCTCCACGCCTTCGATTTCGACGAGATCCTGGGCTCCCAGATCATCGTCCGAAGGGCGGCGCCGGGCGAGGTGCTGACCCTCATCGACCATACCGACAAGACCCTCGATGGCGATGAGCTGGTCATCGCCGACGCTACCGAGGCCATCGCCCTGGCCGGCGTCATGGGCGGCCTCCGGAGCGAGATCTCCGACGCGTCGGTGAACATCCTCATCGAATCGGCCCACTTCAGCCCCGGCTGCATCCGCCGAACGGCGGCCAAACTGGGCGTGAGCACCGAGGCCAGCTTCCGGTTCGAGCGTACCGTGGACCCCGGCGGGTGCGCCCGGGCGGCCCTCCGGGCGGCTCAGCTCATGGCCGAGGTGGCGGGCGGGGAGATCGTCGGCCCGCTGGTAGACGCCATCGGCGACGAGTCGGTCGTCCAGCCCACCCGAGTGGAGCTGCGGCCCGAGCGTGTGGAGCTTGTGCTGGGCATCGAGCTGGACCGGGCTCGGATCGCCGAGGACCTCCGCCGTCTCACGCTGGATGTCTCGGACACGGGCGACGGCCCCATCGCGGTGGATGTGCCCACGTACCGGCCCGATCTGCGGATCGAGGAGGATCTCATCGAGGAGATCGCCCGGATCGAGGGCTATGATAGCATCCCGTTGCGTTTCCCCAAGGTGCCGGTGGTGGTGGGCGGGTGGACCGATGATCGGGCCCGGGTCGAGGAGATCCGCTCCGCGCTGACGGGATCGGGCCTGGATGAGCTTCAGACCCAGTCCATCGTCGATCCCGCGGGACTGGATCGCCTCGGGTTGACCGAGGAGGATCCCCGCCGGTCCATGATGGCCCTGGAGAACCCCTTGGCGGGCGAGCTGAGCGCCATGCGGACCCAGCTCCTGACGCCCCTGCTGAACGTGGCTGCCCGGAACCACCGCCAGCGCGTCGCCGCCCTCGCTGGGTTCGAGATCGGGCGCGTCTACCGGCCGGGCGAGGACGGCTCGCCGGTGGAGACCCGGTCGCTGGGCATCGTGGCCTACGGAAGCTCCTATGGCAGTCACTGGAACCTGCCCGACGACACGACCCAGGCCGACTTCTTCCGGCTCAAGGCAGCCATCGAGAACGGCCTCTCCAAGGTGACGGCCGAGCCCATCGAGTTCGAGTCGGCCGTCGCGCCGCCTTTCGACCCGACCTGCTGCGGGGCCGTCTCCATCGATGGCAAGCCCCTGGGCCATGCCGGACGGGTGTCGCGCGAGATTGCCGAGGCCTTCGGCGTGCCCGAGGAGACGTACCTGGCCGACCTGGACATCGAGTCCCTGGTGGCCGAAGCCCGGGCGCGACGGGTGTATTCACCCCTGCCGCGCTTCCCGGCGGTGCTCCGGGACATGGCGGTGGTGGTGGATCGCTCGGCTCCGGCGCGCCGGCTGATCGAGATTATCGAGGCCGCCGCCGGTCCGCTCCTGCGCCGGGTGGAGCTGTTCGACGTGTACGAGGGCAAGGGCGTGCCCCAGGGCAAGCGTAGCCTGGCCC
>WJIW01000657.1 GCA_014730065.1 Armatimonadia bacterium
GGCCGGCCAGGAGTTCGTGCCGCCACCCGGCGGGTCCTCTCGCCCGGTGCCCGATTGACACCCGCGGGGTCGTCGCCAATAATGGTGCCTGCGCGCGCAGAAGCGCTCGAGGAGATCGACCATGGAGTCGCCGAACATGGCAGTGCAGACCCCGTCCGTCGTTAGTGTCGCCGTAAGGAGGCCGGCGGGGTAGGGAGCTGTACCGATCATCGAGCGTCCCTCAGACCCCGCGGCCCCGGCCGGCGGGGTTTTTTGCTGCCCCCAGGCGAGCCCTGCGATTCCCCGGCGCTACCCGACAGAGTGGAGGAGCCAAGGATGAGCGATCTCGAGGACCGCACCGCATACGATCCCCAGCCCGTGGAGGCCCGTTGGAGCAAGGAATGGGTCGAGGCCGGCGTCTTCGGCGCGGGCCAGAATGACGGTGAGCCCCGGTCCATCGTCATCCCGCCGCCCAACGTGACGGGCGTCCTGCACATCGGCCACGCTCTCGACAACACCATCCAGGACATCATCGCTCGGTTCCAGCGGATGCGCGGCCGGGACATGCTCTGGCTGCCCGGCACCGACCACGCGGGCATCGCGACCCAGGCCGTAGTGGAGCGGAACCTGGCCACGGAGGGGCTCAACCGGGAGGAGATGGGCCGGGAGGCCTTCCTGGAGCGCGTGTGGTCCTGGAAGGCCCAGAGCCATGGGACCATCACCGGCCAGCTCCAGCGCCTGGGCTGCTCCCTCGACTGGTCCCGGGAGCGCTTCACCCTGGACGAGAACCTCTCGGCGGCCGTGCGGGAGGCCTTCTGCCGGCTGTACGATGAAGGGCTCATCTACCGGGGCCGCCGGATCATCCACTGGTGCCCCCAGGACAAGACCGCCCTATCCGACGAGGAGGTCGACCATGTGGAGCGCCAGAGTCATCTCTGGCACCTGCGGTACCCCCTCGAGGACGGCAGCGGTCATGTGGAGGTAGCGACCACCCGGCCTGAGACCATGCTGGGTGATACCGGCGTGGCCGTAAGCCCCGACGACGAGCGCTATGCCGGCATTATAGGCAAGACCGTGACGCTGCCCCTCATGGACCGGCCCATCCCCATCGTAGCCGACGAGCGGGTGGACAAGAGCTTTGGGACCGGCGCCGTGAAGGTGACCCCGGCCCACGACCCCTTGGATTTCGAGCTGGGCGAGACCCACGGCCTGGAGCAGATCGCCGTGATCGGCTTCGATGGCAGGATGACCGAAGAGGCCGGCGAGTACCAGGGGCTCTCTCGCGAGGAGTGCCGGAAGAAAGTGGTGGCCGATCTAGAGGCCCAGGGTCTGTTGGTGAAGACCGAGGACTACACCCACTCCGTGGGCGTGTGCACTCGGTGCGATACCCTCATCGAGCCTCTGATCAGCAGCCAGTGGTACCTGAAGATGCCCCCCTTGGCGCGCCGGGCCATCGAGGCCGATGCCTCGGGCGAGGGCCCGCGGTGGGTGCCCGAGCGGTGGCGCAAGGTGTACGTGGACTGGCTCGAGAAGCTCGGCGACTGGTGCATCTCGCGGCAGCTCTGGTGGGGTCACCGAATCCCCGTGTGGACCTGTCAGTCGTGCGGACACCAGGGGGCGCATCGGGACGATCCCGCGAAGTGCCCGAGCTGCGGCTCGGCGGAGTACCTTCAGGAGGAGGACGTACTGGACACCTGGTTCTCCTCGGGCTTGTGGCCCTTCTCCACCATGGGCTGGCCCGACGAGGACGCGCCCGATCTCAAGCGGTACTTCCCCACGACAGTGCTCGTGACGGGCTATGACATCATCTTCTTCTGGGTGGTGCGAATGGCCACCATGTCGCTGAAGATGACGGGCCGGGTGCCCTTCGAGACGGTGTTCATTCACGGCCTGGTGCGGGATGAGCACGGCCGCAAGATGAGCAAGTCTCTGGGCAATGCCGTGGATCCCATCGAGGTCATGGACGAGTACGGCACCGATGCTCTGCGGTTCGCTCTGACCTCTCTGGTCACCGGCGGGCAGGACATCAGCTTCACGCCCAGCCGGCTGGTGGGGGCCCGCAACTTCGGCAACAAGATCTTCAATGCCACCCGCTTCGCCCTTCTCAACATGGAGGGGTTCGAGCCTTCGGCCCACGAGGCGGCCACGGATTCTGACCGAGACGTCGAGCGCTGGATCCTCAGCCGGACGGCCAGGGCCATCGATGCCGTAACCTCGGCCTTGGAGGACTACCGCTTCGCCGACGCCGCCGACGCCGCTTACCACTGGTGGTGGAACGAGTTCTGCGACTGGTACGTGGAGATGGCCAAGCCCGCCCTCTACGGCGATGACGAGGAGCAGAAGACCAGGACGCGCCAGGTGCTCCACACGGTGCTCTCCACCGGCCTGCGGATGCTCCACCCCATCACGCCCTACATCACCGAGGAGCTGTGGCACCTGCTCCCCGGCACCGAGGGCTACATCGGCCTCCAGGGTTGGCCCGAGCGGCGGCCCGGCTGGATCGATGGCGATATCGAGGACCGGATAGGGATCTTCCAGGAGGTGACGACCACCCTCCGGCAGCTCCGGGCCGAGAAGGGCGTGGCGCCCTCCAAGAAGGTGAAGATCGCCGTGCGGCCCGGTGACCCGAGCCAGGCGCCCTCCATCGAAGCCGCCCGGCCCCTGTTCGAGCAGCTCGCCAACGTGGAGGAGCTGACGGTCCTCGGCGGCGGCGACCCCAAGCCCAGCGACACCATCGCCATCGTGGGCTCGGGCGGCAGCGAGATCTACCTCTACACCGAGGGCGTCGTCGATATGGCCCAGGAGCGCGCCAGGCTCGAGAAGGAGCTGGCCGAGACGACCAAGCGGCTGGAGAATACCCGCAAGAAGCTCGCCAACGAGAACTTCACGTCCAAGGCCCCCGAGGATGTGGTCGAGCGCGAGCGCCGCAATGAGACCGAGCTGGCCGAGAAGGTCTTGGGTCTGGAGCGGGCCTTGTCGGAGATCGCATAGGCCGCGGGGTGGCGGCGGGCGTTCCTACTCGTCGCCACCCTTGAACTTCCGGATCTCCTCCCGAAGCAGCTCCAGGTAGAAGCGCCCGAACTCCTCCGAGGGCTCCAGGTCCTTGCTGATCTCGGCGCTGCGGCTCTCGCCCAGCGTCCACTCGTTCCATGCCACGACTATGGCGAGCTTGGGCCCGATCTCCCGCGCCCGGGCCCACGCCTCGCGGAAGGTCTCGCCTTCACGGCGCCCCTTGGCTGGGATGTAGGCCCGCTCGCCCGGCTCGGCTTGTGGCCGGTAGGCGGCGGTTACCACCATCGCCTCGGGCTTGCCGTCGTGGACGGCGTAGGTCTGCGGGCCCCGGTCCTCCCATGCCCAGTAGCCGTACTTGCTCACCCGGTCCTCGGTCCGCAGGTTGGCCTGCTCGCTCACGTACCCCGTGAACCACCGTACGGTGAAGCGCGGATCATCCCACTCGGGGAGCCCGCTACGGAAGGGCGACGGAGTGCCCACGTACACCGCCAGCAGCGGCTTGCCCAGGTAGGTCTGGAACATGGGGCCGTACTCGGGATGGGTGATGAAGTCCTCGTAGATCTGGTCAGCCTTCCGCTGAAGCCGCCCGTCCGCCACCGCCTCGGGCGCGTCGGGGCATCCGATGAAGATACTCACCTTGGGGTGGGTCTCCAGGTCGGCATACACTTCGAGCAGACGGCGGGTGGCCGTCTCGATGGAGGCGATGTCCGGACGGTAAGCTAGGTACCGCTCGCCATCCCGCACCACCGCATCGCGACCGCCCATGTCCGGCGCATGGGTGACGTTGTTCGACCAGTCGATCCAGATGAAGTCCACCCCCGCCCAGGCGATCCACTCGGCATGCTGCCGGATGACCTGGGGGTCGTCGGAGCGGTAGTGGCCCAGCTCGGGCGTCCCCCATACATAATCCCAGCCGATGGGCGGGAACCAGGTCTGGTAGGCGAGCCCCACCAGCCGCTCCTCGGGCGGAACGGGCGGGTACGGTGGCCCGTCTTGGGCGGCCACCAGCATCGTCAGCATCAGCGCGCCACCCATCGTCATCACCGGCCTCACGTCGGATCGCCTCCAAGCCGAGTACCCACTCGAGGGCACCATCTTCCCACAGGAGGGCGCCGCCACCTATTCGCGAATGACACGTAGACATCCGTCAAGGTGGAGTGCAATGGGACCCGTACGGACTGGGGCGGCGGTGGCCGTCCTCTCGCTTGCCCTCGCGGTTGCCTTCGCCCAGAAGGACACCCCGGTAACGTCCATGGATGACGTGCTGCTCCGGGAGCAGGGGTCGGTGGAACCTGTGGACCAGGGCACCGCCGACCACAGGAAGTTCGAGTCGCTCCAGCGTGAGTTCGCCACCGGGCCCGATGTGACGCGGGCCTGCCTGGAGTGCCACACCGAGGCCGCGAAGCAGGTCATGGAGACCAGCCACTGGACCTGGATCTGTCCCCGGGCCCGGGAGGAGCTGGCCGACCGCCATGGCGAGGAGCCCGACCGGATCGGCAAGGGCGCCCACGTCATCAACAACTTCTGTATCGCCCTCGCCTCCAATGAGCCTCGCTGCACGAGCTGCCATGCGGGCTACGGCTGGGAGGATAAGACCTTCGACTTCGAGGACCAGACTCTGGTGGATTGCCTGGTCTGTCACGACCAGACGGGCGAGTACAAGAAGTTCCCCACCGGGGCCGGCCACCCCAACTACGAGCCCAGAGAGTGGCCCAAGGGCTCGGGCAATATATGGCAGCCGCCCAACCTGACCAGAATAGCCCAGAATGTGGGCAAGCCCACCCGCCGAAACTGCGGTGTGTGCCACTTCTGGGGTGGGGGAGGCGAGGGCGTCAAGCATGGCGACATGGACGCCACCCTCGCCAAGCCCCAGCGCTCCCTCGATGTCCACATGGCCGTGGACGGGCCGGACTTCACCTGCACCGAATGCCACACGACCCGGGATCACAAGATCGCGGGCCGATGCTTCACCATCCCCGCCTTCGAGGAGCGGGACTACGTCATGCGGGGCATCCGCGGCGAGTTCGACCTCATGGTCTGCGAGTCGTGCCACTCCGCCGAGCCCCACGCCGCCAGTGTGCTCAACGGGCATACCGATAAGGTCTCGTGCGAGGCCTGCCACATCCCGACCATGGCGCCCCTGCGGCCCACCAAGATGTGGTGGGACTGGTCCCGGGCGGGCCGGATGAGCGACCAGGGCAAGCCCTATACGGAGACCAGCCAGATCGGCGGGGTGGAAGTGCCGTCGTACGACACCAAGAAGGGCCGGTTCATCTGGGCCCTCAATGCCGAGCCGGAGTACTACTGGTTCGGCGGCGATGTGGAGCACGTGTTCCAGGACGACGTCATCGACGACACCACCCCGGGCCGGGATCGCGGCGTCCGGAAGGGCGAGCACGACGAGCTGGACCTGGACCAGCCCGTGATCTCCATCAACACCTTGATCGGCTCGTACGACGATCCCAGCTCCCGCATTTATCCCGTCAAGGTCCACCGGGGCAAGCAGCCCTACGA
>WJIW01000658.1 GCA_014730065.1 Armatimonadia bacterium
CTGTAGCCCACGGCCAGTATCATCTCAAGGCTGTAGTGCTTCAGCCGCCTCTCGACAGGACGGCCACCCTCCTGGGCAACTGTCAAGTAGGACTTGACAGTTGCCTCCTCAGCCAGCTCGCCATCAGCATGGGTCCGTCGGATGTGAAGGCTGATGTTCTGCTTGGTCGTTTGGTACAGCTCCGCCATCTGGGCTTGAGTAAGCCACGCAGTCTCGCCCTGTAACAGGACTCGGATCTCACGCCCGTCGTCGTCAGTCTTGTAGATGGCCAACTCCCCGGCGGGCGCTGGTCCGGCGTCATTGCTCATGCAGGTCTCCTCTCACACCCCGCGTCGTTCTGGATTCGCTTCCGCCAGCGCCTGCTGACGTTCGCCCAAGTTCACGCCGTGCTCGTCCTTCCACTCCGCCAGGCCGTTGCTGGACCGGCCCGCACACACGGTGGAGGCGCTGGAGGGCGAGCGGAACTCGTGATCCACGGTGAACACGAAGTGATCATCCTCGCGCTCAAGTACGCCCTCATCGATGAGCTGGAGCCGCCGGTTGTAGTAGCCCCGCATGTGCTCCTCCATCGAGGGCACCGTCTCGCCGCGGACGTGGCTGCCCTTCCGCACCACGAACCCGCTGGGGGACTCGAAGCCCACCGCGTCACAGTCCTTGGTACGTAGGTAGTAGAGGGTCTGAAAGGTCGATGCCTGGGGAACCGGCTCGAAGACATCCACCCCAAGGATTGGCAGCAGCGAGAGCAGCTCGCTCAGGTAGACACGGATCTCCGCCTCATCGGGCTCCGGCAGGCCGGGGCGGCTGGGCTCGGTGCCGTTGTCTAGCCGGCAGCGCTTGTATCTTCGGGCCCGTTCGCACAGGGCCGACTCCAGGAACTGCACCTGGGCCTTATGCAGCGGGTCGCCCTTGGTGGTGAAGACGATGGCTTCCTGCCAGAAGCTCTTCGCGGCCGCGTGCATGTCCAGACGAGCGCGGACCGACTCGCCCTCGCCGATGTAGACCGTGGGGCGCTCGTCATCGCCCTCACGCCCGATGAGCATGTACACGCCACAGCGGGACAGTTCCTCTCTGTCCTTGATCTGCGGATAGCCCTCACGGGAGAAGACCAGCCCCTGGCCCACCCAGTTGGATTTGCCCACCAGGCGTAGGCCGTCGGCCGTGCCTTCGGCCACGAAGATGCGGATCGTGAAGCCGGGTGGCGGGCCGCCGTCGGTGTCATAGGTTGGCCGTTCCATGTTGCCTCCCACCTTCGCAGTGAGTCTGTCGATCGCCCGATGAGCGTCTCCCCATGCGGGGTCCACCTCCTCGGCTCGATGAGGAACTCCGAGAGGAGCTTGAGCGGCGCGAGGAGGAGCAGTCTGGTTCGCTACCTTCGCTGTGCTCGCTTCTCGTCGTCGCGAGGTCGGCGTTGCCTTGGGCCCTGCTTGATGAAGGGCCTGACTGGGCCCGTAAGTCGGAGGAACCACCCAGATGAGCAGACGGTTCTCACGTAGCCTGCGTCCTGTGGGCCAGCGGCGTGGCCGTAACCCGCCGTGTTGGGGCGGCTAGAGGAGCGTCTGTTTGGTCTGTATTCGTGCACGGAAATCGGGCTTCCTCCACCCGCGAACGGGGGCCAGGCCACCTGCCCAGTCTCGTCCACTCCCGCCTTCAGCCGCTTCACCTGGTCTACCGGCGATCTACGCTGCGCCGTTGCCCCACGGGCGACGCCCAGAGGTATGCGAACCACGTACGATACGGCGACCCCGAGACCTGAACCGGGGCCGCAGCCACGTGTTGATCGAGCCTGGCGTATATCGGCCTGTTGCGACTACCTCGCCCGGCCCTTCTTGATGCGCTCGGCCAACTCGGCGGGGAGCTTCTCGAGATGGCGATGCACGGCCCGGAGCTTCTCACCGACCACGGCACTCCGGCTCCGCCTCCCGCGAGCATGCGCCCTCGCCCTTCGGCAGTGTGGCGATGCGCGGCTGCATCCAGAGCGCCCTGCCCGTGGAGCGAGGCGGTACCACTCATAACCTGGTCGGGATCAACATGCTCGGCCTGGGCACCTTGGTCGATAGCTTGCTCGCCATCGAGGAGCTGGTCTTCTCGACGGGGACGCTGTCACTGGGTGCGTTGGTTGAAGCCTTGGATGCCGACTGGGCCGATGAGACGCTGCGCCAGCGCGTGATGAACCGTGCCGACCGCTACGGCAGCGATGGTCCCCGGTCCAACGCCATGGCACGACGGGTCTCGGAGCGGCTCGCTAAGATGGTTCTCGCCAACTCGTTTGGGCCCGGCGTGCAGCCCTATCCCGCGTTCTTCGCCTTCGGCGGAGACATCCATCTGCTCGGCGTGGCATCGCCGGACGGTCGCCGATCCGAGGATGTCATCACCTACGGCGTCGAGCCCGCAACGTCGGTGCCAAGCACGCCGACGACGGTCCTTCGATCCGCGTCCCATGTAGTCCATGAGCTATGCGGCTGCGGCAACCCGCTAGCCCTCACGCTCAGTGACTCCGACCTTCGCGGAGGCGGAGCTGAGCTCATCCGCAACCTGGTGGCGGCGTACTTCGAGTTGGGCGGGTTCCATGTCCACTTCAATGTCACGAGCGCCGAGCGACTACGAGAGGCGAAGGCGGACCCGCAAGCCCACGCCGATCTGCTGGTTCGGGTCAGCGGTTTCAGCGCCCGCTTCGTCACAATGGACAACCGCTGGCAGGACGCCCTGATCGAGCGGGCAGAGAACGGACTGTAACCCGGGCCAAGGAAGCACGGTCCGGGGGCGTGGGACCATTCAGTATTGGTCGCCCGGACGCGACCGGGGCGGGTTCGTAGGCTCCGGCAGAACCAGATCCCCGCTGGATGTGCGACGCGGTGGCGCGGAGATGCTGGGCCAGTCGATCCCCGCGCCAGCCCGCCATAGCTCGAACCCATCTACCGCAGCCAGTGTGCCCGGTACGTTCGTCCGAGTAACCAGGTACACGTCGTGCGTACCCTGGGCCGGCTCCAACGGGCAGACCATCCGCCACGTCTCCCCGTCCTCATCCGCCTTTCGCGGCCAGATCGTGCCGATCTTGCGGCCCTCTGGCGAGTCCAACCGGATCTCGATGATCCCCTCATCGGATCGCCGCGGCAGCTCGCCACGATACCGTTCCAGGCGCAGGTACTCGACTGAGGCCACGGACTCGTCATCCTCAGATCGGGCCACCAGGAAGAGATCGTGCGTACCGACCGCCGTCTCGCTCAGTTCCGCGGTGGCTTCCTCGTACCGCTGGACGTGGCCCGCTCGCGGCTCGTCCGTTGTGCGCAGGTCGATGCGAGCGACGATGGGGCCATTGCTTGACCCAAGTCGCAGCTCAAGCCGCCCGGGCTCCGGCTGGTCGCGGCCGTAGATCACCCTTACCCGCTCGTACCCCTCACCCAGCGGAACGTCGGAGAATCGCACCCAGGCGCCGTCGGTGAGGTCGTACAGGAAGGTCCATTGCTCCCGCACATCGTCAGAGGTACCGTCGTTCTCGGTGGCCTCCATCACCAGCGGGTCCGTGGCGTGCTGATGCCTGGGCGCGACGCGAGTCGAGCGGTCCACGTTCACGTCCTCCCGGTCACACCTCACATCGAGCACAGCAGCCGTCTGGCCGTCGCCGAAGTCCACTGCGGGGATCCGCACGATGGAGCCGTCTCGCAGGGGCCTGCCACCAATGCGCCACACGCGCTTGGTCACGGGCGGCCAGTCCGGCACTGGCGGGGAGTGCTGGAAGTCGTGCCCGAACCGGAAGGGCTCGCCACCGGGGAAGTCCTCGGGCGTCAACTGGCCGACGGTCCGGGTGAAGTCGGGATGGAACCGATTACCCCATTCGTCCACGTCGACGCAGGCCGTGTTGAACCAGACCCCGCGCTGAAGCGTGCCGGGGGCGGCCCACAGCAGGTTGTGATGTAGATCCACATCGCAGGTGCCCGCGTCCAGGTAGACCAGCCCTAGTGCGCCGATACGCATGGCGAAGATGTCGAAGGAGTCGTGGATCACGTTGTGGGCCACTTGGGAGCTCAGGTCGCAGAGGGTGCCGCCGCTGGAGTAGTACCCGGTGATCAGGCCCGCGTCGCGGGTCTGCAGCATACCGTTGTACAGATGGTTGTGGGCGAACAGCGTGGCCATGTAGTCCATGGGGCCTCGGTCACGGGAGTGCAGACTGGTGCCGTTCCCGTAGAAGTTGAAGAAGTGCCGGCCGGCGTTGCGCATCGTGTTGTAGGTGATCACGTGGCCGCCGACGAGACGCCCCTCGTACTGGTGGTAGTCGGTGACCGCGTCGGTGATGGCGTTCAGATAGTGGCTCGTGTAGTTCGCCTGATCGATCAGGCAGTTGTGGATCGTGTGGTGGTAGCCCCGGAGATGGAAGCCCGCTCCCGCGCTCACCCGGATGGCGCAGTCGGTGAACGCGTTGTCGTGCCCCCCCACGAAGATGCCCGTCTCACCGGAGCGGATGTTGTCCACCCCATCCTCCAGGTCGCCCATGCCGTCGAACTTCGTGAAGTGGCTGATGTAGGAGAGCGAGCATCGGCGCACCGTGCAATGGGACGATCCCACCAGCCGCATGGACGCACCGTGCACCTGGATGCCCTCCAGAGCGATGTGGCTCTGGCCGCTCAGGTCGAAGGCTAGCTGACGGCGCTTGGCCTCGATGCCGACGGGCTCGCCTTCGCGCGGGATCAGGTACAGCCGCCCATCCTCCCACAGCCACTCGCCGGGAGCATCCAGAGCGTTCCGGTGACCCACCAGCATCCCGCGGCCTTCGTCCTCGGTGTACATCCCGGTGAACCACCAGCCACGTGTCCGATCCTCGACGTGGATCACCCCGGGCGAGGACTCGGCGACCACCCCCGTCTGAGCCGACCAGCCCTCGTAGTGGACGCCGTAGTACAGCGCGCCCTTCCAGTGGTCGGGCGGGTCGCCGGCGAGCAGGTCACTGGTGATGCGTCCGGGCTGCTCCTCGCTCGTCTCCTTGGGGATGTGACACCCCGCGAAGGTCGGCCAGAGCGGCGACAGGCCGCCGACGTACATCTCAAGACCCGGCATCGGCGTGTTCGGATGACGTGCCTCCAACAGCGGTCCGCGCTGATCGAAGACCTGGTCCCGTCCCAGCCCCAGAGTCCATGGCATGGGCGCCGACCAGATGCCTGCGACTCGGTCCTCCAGCCGCCATCCGGAGAGAGGCTCGCAACCCGTGACCACGACGGGGCCGTCGCCGTGTGCGCGGACGACGATGGGCGCACGGGCGGACCCGCTCCGCTCGAAGGTGACGGTCTCCCGGTAGACGCCCGTGTGGATGCTGACGACGTCACCCGGCTGGGCTTCATCCACCGCGGCCTGAATGGACCCGTACATGCCGCAGTCAGGGTTCACGTGAAGCGTGCGGGCCACTGCATGCCCCGATGGCAGACTGACCAACGCTACCAGTACCATCAGCTCGGGCCTCATGGCTCCTCCTCAGGGTGTGTCGGCGGTACCGATCCGCCTTCGTCGCATACCGCGGACCCTCCTGGCGCTGCGGCGGCCAATGACTCGTGCCCGGCCCAAGGCGCCTCAACACAGACGTCTGTTGGCCGTGACCCTAACGCAGGCCATCCTCATCGGCGGCCTCCGCCTTCGGCCTGGGGTTGAGATGGCCGAACTGGCCGTACACCACATCCTCGAAGATGCCCCTCTTGAACTCCACGTAAGCATCATGCCAGTAGTCGAGGATCTCCTCGGAGTACGGTACACCGCCGGGATGGCGGGGGGTGCAGTGCACGAGCGTGCGGTCGTAGTAATCCAGCCCGCCCTGCACCGAGCCCGTGGGCCCGAAGATCCACCACACCAGGCCCGACCATGGCCCTGCCTTGAGCTCATCGTAGTACGCCTGCATCGTCTCGATGGGCGTCGTGTAGGTAGGCGGGTCGGCTCCGACGATCTGGCCGGAGACGGCGATGTACCACATCATCGCGTTTTCGGCGGGGGCAAGCTCTATCGCGCTCATCAGGGCGTGGGTGTCGTTCCAGTACTCGGGCTTCCAAGTGGCCGGATCGCTGCTGTTCTCGCCAACGCGCACCTCGAGCCCCTCGGGGTAGTAGCGAGTGCGAAGGCGCTGCCACTCGTCGGAGTGAGCCCGCACCTGCTCACGCGGGATGCTGAGATCGGCGGGGTCAAAGGGGCTCCAATCGATGCCCCAGTAGTGGTAGACGTCCACGCCGATGGCCTGGGTGTTCGCCGGCAGCTCCATGCGGCCGTGGAGATCGACGTCTGCCTGGCTTGCCGCGTAGGCACCGTTGTAGTCCAGCGCGGCATAGCCGATCATGTTGTACCACGCCTTGATGTGGGCGAAGGGTCGCTCGCCATCCAGCTCCAGGAGACGTACCTGCTGGTCGAACTCCCGGTAGACACGGGCCAGCCCCTCGGTTCCGAGCCCCGCCTCGCCCTCATCGCCACACTTGCAGGCCAGTATGTTGTTGATGAGCTGCCGGCCCGTAGCGCGATCTCCCTCAGGGCTCACGAACTCCCGGTCCCGGCCGTTCCAGAGGGTGGTCAGGATGTGCCGGAGATTGCTGTAGGGCGGAGCGCCCGCTTCCGCGTCCCGGCCCGGCCAGTAGTCGCGGATGATGATGAGCTGGCGGTTCCTATAGCACCGCAGCATCAGGTTGATGAGCTCATCGTGCCAATCGTCGTAGCGCGCATAGAGCATGATCACCGTCGACCACTGGCTGGCGATATCGATGCGCCGGATGTTCTCGGCATGGTGGTCGCTGAGGGGGCGGTCGCCGTCCCACTTCATGAGGTAGTACTCGCAGAGGTAGGGCAGAATGCCGATCGACTCATCGGGGTGGTAGGTGCGGATCGGCACGTACGAGTAGCTGACCACATCGCCGCGAACGAAGCCCTCGGGCAGGGGCTGGGGCTCGTCGGCTGCGAGAAGAGGGGCGCCCGCCAGAGCTAGGGCCACGGCGACAATGCCGGGTCGCATATCGCATCGGCTGAACATATCGGCACGCTCGCCTCCGCGGCATGCCCCGCGGGGCGCCGCAACAGGGCTTTCCGCCCAGGGGGAAGAGGCTCCTCTGAGCCGGGGCTCTAGGTCCGGGGCGGCCTCGGGGCGAATACCCAGGAGCCGCTGGGTCAGAGAGAGGACGGAGCCGTCTCGATGTCTTCCCCTGATGTGCTCTGCGTCGGCATTGCCGTTGTCGACGTGCTGGGCAAGCCCATCGACGATGTCCCCGCGTGGGACGAGCTGGCTACCTTCGACCATGTCGAGCAGCATACCGGTGGGTGTGCGGTGAACACCGCCGTCGATCTGGTACGTCTGGGGGTCACGTCCGGCGTCTCGGCGTGCGTGGGAGTCGACGGCTCGGGTCTGTACCTCCGACACGAGCTTGAGGCGGCAGGTGTGGACGCATCCTCGATGGTCGAGACCCGGGATGCCGCCACCTCGTATACCTTCGTGATGATCGACTCCAATGGCCGGCGGCGCTACCTCCACCACGTGGGGGCCAACGCATGCTTCACCCTTGCCGGCGTGCCCCGGGAGAAGGTGCGCGGGACCCGCATCCTGCACATGGGTGGATCGCTCCTGATGCCCGCCCTGGATGGCGCGCCCACAGCGGAGCTGCTTGCCGACGCCCAAGCTCACGGGGTCATCACCTCCATGGATACCGCCTTCAACCCTCGGGTGGATGCCCGGGCCCTTATCGAGCCGTGCCTTCCCCACCTGGACATCCTCATGCCGAGCATCGAGGAGGCGAGGGAGATCACCGGCGAGACCACACCCGAAGCGATGCTCGACGCCCTGGATGGCCATGGCATCACCACCATTGGGGTGAAGCTCGGTGCCGAGGGATGCGTCCTCCGGCATGAGGGTCGCACGCTGCGCCTGCCCGCGTACCCGGTGGAGGTGGTCGATGGCTCCGGTGCCGGGGATGCCTTCATGGCCGGCTTCCTCTATGGCCGGCTCCAGGGCTGGGACGTGGAGGATTGCGCCCGGATGGCGACCGCTACCGCCGCCCACTGCATTCAGGCCATCGGCTGCAGCGCCGGGGTGCCACCTGCCAGGGACGTGCAGAGCTTCATGGCCAGCCGGTGACAGGCTCAGGCCCCGTGGACGCGCCAAGCCAGCGAAGGCGCAGACGCTCGAAAGGACTCGCCATTGGCCGACCCATCGCCCGACCGTATGCTCCACATGTACCGCCAGATGCAGCGCATCCGGCAGTTCGAAGAGAAGGTCAACCAGCTCTTCTTGGAGGGCCGGATGCCGGGCACCCTCCACCTCTACACGGGCCAGGAGGCGTGTGCCGTGGGTGTCGCCGAAGCCCTCGATGAGGACGACTGGGTCGTGGGAACACACCGTCCCCACGGCCACGCCATCGCCAAGGGCGTCACCCTCGACGACATGATGGCCGAGCTGTTCGCCAAGTCCACGGGCTGCGCCCGGGGTTACGGCGGCTCAATGCACGTCGGCGACCCCGCTACGGGGGTCCTGCCCGCCATCGCCATCGTGGGCGGGAACATCCCCGTGGCGTCCGGAATGGCTCTCGGCTTCAAGATGCAGAAGACGGGCCAGGTGATCGCCTGCTTCATGGGCGACGGCGCGCTGAACGAGGGAGCCTTCCACGAGGGCGTCAATATGGCCGCCATCTGGGATCTACCCGTGGTCTTCGTCTGCGAGAATAACCTCTACGGCGCCTCCACCCCAGTCGATCAGGTGACCAGGCTGGAGAAGCTCTCGGACCGGGCCGCGGGATACGGCATTCCCGGGGAGACCGTCGACGGCATGGACGTGCTGACCGTTCACGGCGCCGCCCAGCGCGCCGTGGAGAGGGCTCGGAATGGCGATGGTCCGACCCTTCTCGAGTGCCTGACGTACCGGTTTGTGGGCCACTCCCGGAGTGACACCCGCAGCTACCGGAGCCGGGACGAAGAGGCCGAGTGGAAGGCCCGGGACGCCATCCCCCGGCTCGCCGCGCACATGGTCGAGCGGGGCATCACGACCCAGGACGAGGTGGACGCCATCGCGGCGGAGGTCGCGGCCGAGATTGAGGCATCCATCGAGTTCGCCGAGAGCAGCCCGTCGCCCGCACCCGAGGACTGCCTGAAGTACGTCTTCACCGAGGAGGCGGGCCAATGACCGACCAGCCCCAAGCGACCAAGAAGATGAGCATCGCCGAGGCCCTGCGTGAGGCCATACGAGAAGAGATGCAGCGCGATGAGCGGGTCTTCTGCCTCGGCGAGGACATCGGCATCCCGGGTGGGTTTGGCGGGGCCTTCACCGTCACCCTCGGCCTCTCGGAGGAGTTCGGACACGAGCGGGTTCTGGACACCCCCATCTCCGAGGCGGGGATCGCCGGGGCGGCGGTGGGAGCGGCCCTGTCGGGTATGCGGCCCATCGCCGACGTACAGTACGCCGACTTCCTCTTCTGCGCCATGGATCAGCTCGTGAACCAGGCCGCCAAGATGCGATACATGTCCGGCGGCAAGGTGTCGGTCCCCATGGTCATGCGAGCCCCATCGGGGGCCACGACCCGGGCGGCCCAGCACGGCCAAAGCCCCGAGTCCTTCTTCATCCACGTGCCGGGCGTGAAGGTTGCTTGCCCCTCCACCGCCTATGATGCCAAGGGCCTGCTGAAGACGGCGATCCGGTGCGACGATCCGGTGTTGTTCTTCGAGCACAAGCTCCTCTACGGCAGCAAGGGCATGCGTGCCGAGAAGGGCGCGCTATCACCCGAAGGCGAGGTCCCCCTGGAGGACTACACCGTGCCCTTCGGCAAGGCTGCCATCCGCCGAGAGGGCACGGACGTCACCATCCTCGGTAAGCTGATGACGGTCTACCGGGCCTTGGCCGCCGCCGAGGACCTGGCGGAGGAGGGCATCTCCTGCGAGGTCATCGATCCCCGCACCCTGGTTCCCTTCGATGTGGAGACGGTGGCCCAGTCCATTCGCAAGACCGAGCACCTGGTGATCGTCGATGAGTGCCCGCGCACCGGTGGCTGGGCGGGGGAGGCCGCGGCGGTCCTCCAGGAGGCCGCCTTCGGCTCTCTGGACGCTCCCATCAAGAGAGTTACCGCGCCCGACACTCCGGTGCCCTTCGCCCCGGTGATGGAGAAGTACTACATCCCCGACGAGGATGACGTGAAAGCGGCTGTCAGGGAGGTGCTGAGGTGGCGCTAACGTCGCTCTCCAGCCTGCTATCGGACGCCCGCGAGGGCCAGTACGCCATCGGCTACTTCGAGGCCTGGGATACCTACAGCATGGAGGCAGTGGTCGAGGCCGCCGAGGCCGAGGGCGCCCCCGTGATGATCGGCTTCGGCGGTATGATGATGGAGCCGGAGTGGCTGTCCAAGTATGGCATCGAGCCACTGGGCGCCTACGGCCAGGCCATCGCCGAGCGAATGTCCGTCCCGGCGGCACTGATCCTCAACGAGGTACCCGGCGCCGAGCACGCCATTCGCGGCATAGATGCCGGGTTCAACGTGGTTATGGCCGACACGTGCGATGAGCCAATCGAGCGCAACATCGAGCTAACGAAGCTCCTCGTCGAGAGAGCCCATCCCGCCGGGGTGGAGGTCCAGGCGGAGCTGGGCAGGCTGCCCAGCTTCGGTGAGGATGATAGCTCCGTGCTGACCGACCCCGACGAAGCCGTACGGTTCGTGTCCGAGACGAGTGTGGACTGCCTGGCCGTCTCCATCGGCAACATGCACCTCCGCACCCAAGGCACGGTGGGCGTCGACATTGATCGCCTCCGCCGGATCCGGCAGGCCGTCGATGTGCCCCTCGTGATCCACGGAGGCAGCGGACTGGACGACGACGCCGTCCGCGAGCTGATACGTGAAGGCGTGACTCTATTCCACGTGGGCACCACCATGAAGCGTGCCATGCTCGTCGAAGCCAAAACGGCCCTGGACGCGGTGGCCGGCAGTGAGGACTACCAAGGCCTCGTCGGCTCACGCAAAGAGACCGACTTCCTGCGTCGAGGCCGGGACGCGATAATCGACATCGTCCGTGCGCGCATCCGGCTCTACGGAGCGTCGGGGAAGGCGGCCTAACGTGGCAACGAAGATCGTTATTCCCGATGCGGGACAGACGACCGACGAGATGCTCATGGGCCAGTGGCTGGTGGCCGAGGGCGATGAGGTAGAGGTGGGCGATGCCCTGGCGGAGATCGAGACCGACAAGGCGGTCGCCGAGCTGGAGTCGTACGCTTCGGGCACGGTACTCAAGATCCTGGCGGAAGAGGGCGACTCCGTCAGTGTGGGCCAGGTAGTCGTCTGGCTCGGCGAGCCGGGTGAGAGGATCCCCGAAGAGGCCGAGCCCGAGCGTGCTGTCGACGAAGCGGCCCCAGCGTCCGCCGAGGAGGCACCCGCCATCGCCTCCCCCGCCGGGAGCGATGTCCTGGCGAGCCCCGCCGCCCGTGTGAAGGCGCGAGGCATGGGGGTGGATCTCTCGGCGATCGCCGGCTCGGGCCCCGGCGGCTGTGTCCTTAGGCGCGACGTGATCGCGGCGAGTGGCGGTCATGCCGCTGGTACCGTCGTGCCCCTCAGCCCCATGCGGCGCGCCATCGCCGATCGCCTAACGACCAGCGCCCAGCAGGCGCCCCACTTCCACGTCGCCATGGATGTGGGCATGACTGCTGCCCTCGACGCTCGGGAGGCCGCCGACGGCATGGTGACCCTGAACGACCTGTTCGTGAAGGCAGCGGCCGATGCCCTGGCCCAGCACCCGGGCATCAACTGCCAACTCCGGGGTGACGAGCTCCACCTTCTCGACGAGGTCAACGTCGGCATCGCCGTCGGAACGAAGGACGGTCTGCTCGTCCCCGTGCTGGCGGGAGCCGACTCGCTGAGCCTCCCCGAGGTCGCCACTCGCACGCGCGAGCTGATCGAGGCCGCCCGCCGCGGCCGAGTGCCCGCGGGCCAGCCGGCGACCTTCACTGTGTCGAACCTGGGCGCGTACGGCGTCAAGCAGTTCACGGCGATCATCAATCCGCCCGAGTCGGCCATCTTGGCTGTCGGCGCGGTCGAGGATCGACTGGCACTCACCCCCGCGGGCATCGTGGCGGTCGCCACCGTCACCCTGACGCTCTCGTCCGACCACCGCGTCATCGACGGCGTCGCCGCTGCCGAGTTCCTCCGTACGATCAAGGACAGGCTGGAGGCGGCGACCGAGTGGCTGTAGCCCCGGGCCGGGGGGAGAGCTCCGGCTAGAGC
>WJIW01000659.1 GCA_014730065.1 Armatimonadia bacterium
CAACGACGGGGATCGGCTCCATGTTCGCTCACCGGTCCGTTAGGCCGTCCAGTACGTCCGCATCCGCATCATCGCCCGGCATACGGCGTCCACGTTCTCCACGGGGGTGGGTGGGTAGATCCCGCAGACCAGCTCCAGGCCTCCCTCGGGCGAGCCCAGCTTCCGGACCTCTTCCTCGATCAGCTCCTCGATCTCCCCCGGCGAGCCGAAGGGCACCACACTCTGCCGGTCCACATCCAGGGCGATGCTCATGCGGCCCTTCACCTCTCGAGCCAGGTCGTCGATCCCGTTGCACAGATCCTGGGGGTTGATGATGTCCACGCCCGCCGCGAGGAACTCGTCCATCAGCTCCATGACGTACCCGTCGCTGTGCAGGTAGACCAGCGCACCGGCCTCGTGGCAGGGCTGCATGAGCCGTCGGTACTCGGGCGTGAACCACTTGGCGAAGTCTCGCGGGCTGATGATCGAGGCCTTCTGGGTGCCCAGATCCTCGCCGAAGACCACCAGGTCCACACCCAGGGACAAGTACTTGCGCACAAGCCACTCGTTGTGGGCCTGGACGATCTCGATCAACCGTGCCAGGCGCGGGTCGTCGGTGGCCAGGTCCATCATCAGGTTCTCGAAGCCCCGGAGGTAGGTAAGCCGCATGAAGAGGAAGCCGTGAGCGACGCCGCCCCGGGCCAGCTCGCCTGCCTCGGCGGCCTCGCGGAGCCGCCTCTCCACCGCATCCCAGTCCACCTCACCCACATCCAGCTCCTCGGCGGGGTTGGGGGCCATGTAACACCCGAGGACTTCCCAGTCGGCCAGAGGGTGTCCCACTACGATGCCTTGGAGCCCGCCGATGGCGTTGTCCCAGACGCAGCCCCAGTTGTCGGTGAGCTGCTTGCCCTCGGTATGACCCGGTCCATACTCCGTTCGCTCGTAGTCCCACTGCCCCCGCTCGAAGCCCGGGAAGAGCTCGGGGTACCGGGCCATGACGTCCTCCACATCGGGACCGAGCTGGGTACGGGAAGCGCCGGAGACGCCGATGGCGCACGGCATCCACTCGGGGCCCTGGCGCCGGGCATTGCGGAGGTAGTTCTCACGGGGTGTCATGGATGTGTCCAATCCGTTTCTCGCTGCGAGGCGCCTACGAGCCGACGAGTGTCGCCGCCGCCTCCCTGACCCGGCCCACCAAGACGGCGTCATCCTTGGCGGTCCCCTTGTCGCCCACGGTGGAGTGGACGGTGAAGGCGACTTCGGCGCCCGAAGCCTCGGCGGTGACCTTCAGGATGTCCCGGGTCTGGGTGAGGCCGGAGTCGAGGGGATCCTCCTCGGCGTACACGATGATGAACCCGACCCGCTTGCCGGCAAGGAGTCGCCGCCACCGTGTGCTCTGGTAGTCTCCGGTGGGGAACAGCCGGTCCAGGAACAGCTTCATCTGGCCGGTCGGTGACCACATGTAGATGGGCGTCGCCCAGATCAGGCGGTCGGCCTCTCGGAGCTTCTGGTAGAGATCGGTCATGTCATCGAGCTGGGTGCACAGCGACTCCAGGCCATCGCCCGCCATGCACGCGAAGCAGCCTTGGCACGGCCTGATGTCCAGCTCGGCGACTCGGACCTTCTCGGCGTGCCCGCCTCGGCTGGTGAACTCGTCCACGGCCACGTCCACGAGTACATCGGTGTTGCCGCCGCGCCTCGGACTGCCCATGATCGCCAGGAGCTTGCTGCCCATGGTAGGCACCTCCGGAGCATGGCTTCGCGCTCAGGCGGCTGGTCCCTGTATGGTGCAGTGAGGTGCGGTCCTACACCGGACAAGGGATCCCCAGACTCTCGCCCAGCTCGGGGGTCCAGGCGATGCGCCAGCCCTGCTCCTCCATAACCAGCCAGACGAACCCCGGCTGACCGTTGATCGAGACGGCCGCATAGGCGTTGCCTTCATCGACCTGGCCCAAGTCCTTGAGACTGTGGGAGTCGATGGGCCGGTCCACATATAGCCGCTCGAAGCCCCCGGCCGGCACCTGGGAGCGGAGGCTCCCGGCGAGGAGATCCCCGGCGGTGGCGTAATCCTGCTCCTCGAGGGCCGTGTAGTACCGATCGATGGCGACGGAAGGGTAGTCCAGGATGAGGTCCGGCGCCCCCTCGGTCTTCCCCAGCCTCGGGAACAGCACGATGATCAGGGCGATCAGCACCACGGCCAGCAGACTGAGCAAGGGGACGAGGATGCGACTCAGGCGACGGCCCGACTTGAGCCGGCGCTCGGCCTCGGTTCGGCGGCGCAAGGCATCTGGATCCGGCGCCAGCCCCTGGGGACCGGCCTGGGGCAGCACGGCGTTACAGAACTCGCACGCCCGGGCTCCGGGCCGGTTCTCGGTCTGGCATTCGGGGCAGCGTACCGGCATGGCGTGACCTGCCTCGCCTCCTGTGGCTGATGGGGGGGATGGGAATCTCCGGCCGAAGGCCTGGCATCGCTGTAAACCCGCGGACCGGCTGACCGTATCCCATGTTGTAACAAGAGATGGGTGAGCCGGTCGCAACCCGCGGGCGGCGATCCACTCTCATGAGGATCGCGGACGCGGCTTGTCAACTCTGGCCGGGCGGGCAAGCCGCTCCGCGATGCTTCGCCCTGGCATCAGCGATCCCCTCGCACGAAAGCGATCTGACCTTCTCCCGGGTGGCCATCCAGCTCCGCCGTCAACAGGCTCCTGGCTTGGTCGGGCTCCGGCACTCCGGTTAGGTCTAGGATCCTGCCGTCGAGCACAGCCTGGGTCGGCGGGATGCGAGCCCCGTGATCGCCGTAGTCCACCAGCGAGCCCAGGGTCTCCCCGATGCCCTCTCTGCCCGATACCACCACCGACGCGTCCTCGCGCTGCAGCCGCACCCGACCATACTGATCCACCACTGCTACGGGCGTGCGCTCGCCACCGAAGAGGCCCAGGAATCCCCGCCGCCCCACCGTGGCCTGGTAGACCCGGAGCCCGCCGATCTCGACGACTAGTCGCAAGGGCGTCCCGTCGGGCAGCTCCATGGCCTCCCTCGCCGCCGCCTCCAGGTGCTGCGGCTCGAGGGGCTCGCCGGGGGTGGCCGCATCCAGCTCCACGGGAGCCGTGCCCATGGCGGTGACGATCCCCGCCGAGGCATCCACCTCGACCGCCACCTCCACGCCGGCGGGCGACGCGCCCATGCGGGTGAGGGCCTCGATGACCTGGGCTCGCATGGCGGCCAGATCGTCCTCGGTGGGATCGGCGATGTTCCTGGAGATCGACTCCCGAAGCACCGCTCGGGCCACGCCGATGGCCGAGATGACCTCGGCATCCTCGCAGCGCCGCCAGTCCAGCCCCAGTACACGGCCGGCGGCGGGCACCAGCGCGTCGCAGCCTCCGCCCCCGCCGATCAGCCTGAGCCGCGAGCCCGCCAGCCCCGCATCGCTGGCCATGCGCCGGATGACCTCCGCCGTGCGCCGGCCGGCCACCCGGAGCATCTCCTCGCACAGGGCCTCGGGGCTCGTGTCCAGGAGCGACGCCGCTATCTCGGCTCCCCGGGGCGAGCAGAGCCCATCCGCGGTTCGCTGGGCACAGGTAAGGGTGAAGGCCCACTCGCCGCCATCGCCCCGGAGCACCACGTACTCCCGGGGATCTTCCGCCGTTGGAGCGACCCGCTTGGCCACCTGGGGCGATGCCGCTTCATCGAAGCAGTAGTACGGCAGACCGGCGATGTGCGCACTGCGGGGTCCGACGTCGATCCTCGCCCGAGACCCCGAGCGCAGCATGGACCCACCGGCCACGGAGAGGGTCTCGATGTCCAGAGCTTGCAGGTGGAGCCGGTGCCCACCGACGGTGGCGGTCCGCTCCCTGGGCCTGCCGTCGACGATGGCCGAGACGTCGGTGCTCGTTCCTCCGACCTCGACGAAGACACCATCGGCGATCCCTAGGTGCACTACCGCGGCGGCGACCCCCGCGGCGGGCCCCGAGAGGAGCGTGCGTACGGGCCGGATCCGGACCTCGCCCACGGTCATCACGCCGCCATCGGATCGTACGATCATCAGAGGCGCCGACACCCCCATCTCGGCCACGGCGGCGTCCGTGGCCTCGACGGCGGCCATCATGGTGGGCAGGATGGAGGCGTTGACGACCGAGGTTCTGGTTCGGGCTCGCAGGCCGTACAGGCCGGAAACTTCGTGGGTACCCGTGGCGAGGAGTCCGGCCGCCCGGGCCGCCTCCATGGCCAGCGCCTCGCCCGAGGCGTCATCGACGGAGAAGGCCTCCGCGGCGACGAGCACCTGTGCGCCGTCGGCCGCCAGCTCCCGAGCGAGTCGCCCCATGCCGCCCCTAGGGTCGTCGCACTCCCCCAGGTCCAGGTAGCGGTGATGCACTTCTCGTCGGACCGTCGGGAGCTCCAGCACTCCAAGGTCCGTGTCCCGGCTGGCCTTGGCCCCCTCGGCGCCGCGTCCGAGGCATAGCACCCCCACGCGAGCCACATCGCCCTCCAGCAGCGCGTTGGTCGCCTGGGTCGTGGAGTGGGCGATGAAGCCCGCCTCCTCGGGAGCCACGTCGGTCTCGGCCAGAAGCCGCCGCAGGGCGTCGGCCACGCCCCGGGCCACCCCCTGCTCGTGTCGGTGGGTCGTGGGCACACGCACCTTGCCGAGCACTCGGCCCGTGGCCGCTGCCAGCGCGACGGCGTGGGTGAAGGTACCGCCGACATCGATGCCGATGCGCACGTGCCGTGGATCACTCATGGGAGGCGAGTGTACACCGCGTGAGGGCGGGGGCCAACCGCTGCGGCCCTCGCCGCCCCGCTACCAGCCTCGGAAGGCCAGCCGCTCTTCATCGGGCATCCGAGCCACCTCGAGCCCGTGCATGGGAGTGCCCAGGCCCTTGGATATCTCGGCGAGCCGCTCGGGATCGTCCCAGTAGGTGGCGGCATCGACGATGGCCTTGGCTCGGGTGGGGGGATCATCGGACTTGAAGATGCCCGAGCCCACAAAGACGGCCTCCGCGCCCAGGGTCATCATAAGCGATGCGTCGGCGGGGGTGGCGATACCGCCGGCGGCGAAGTTGGGGACCGGCAGCTTGCCCTCCTCGCGAACTTGGAGCAGTACCTCGTACGGGGCGCCGATCTCCTTGGCGAAGCTCATGACCTCGTCCTGGGGCATGTTCTGCACGCGGCGAATGTCGGCCATGACATGGCGCATGTGGCGAACGGCCTCCACGATGTTCCCGGTGCCCGCCTCGCCCTTGGTCCGGATCATGGCCGCACCCTCGCCGATGCGGCGGCACGCCTCGGCCAGATTCCGGCATCCGCAGACGAAGGGCACGTCGAAGTCGTGCTTGTAGACGTGGTACTCCTCATCGGCGGGCGTGAGCACCTCGGACTCGTCGATGAAGTCGACCTTGAGGGCCTGGAGGATGCGCGCCTCGGCGATATGACCGATGCGGCACTTGGCCATCACGGGGATGGACACGGACCGCTGTATCTCGGCGATCATCTCCGGGTCCGACATGCGAGCCACGCCGCCCTGAGCCCGAATGTCCGCCGGCACTCGCTCCAGTGCCATCACTGCTTGGGCCCCGGCGTCCTCGGCGATCTTGGCTTGGTCGGCGGTGGTCACGTCCATGATGACCCCGCCCTCCAGCATCCTCGCCAAGCCGACCTTGTTGGTCCAGGTGGAACGCTCTACGCTCATGGTACCTCTGTCCTTCCCGATCATCCCCGGCTTAGGGGGTGTTGGGCGTCCGGTGGCCGCGTGTGGAGATCCGCGTCCTTGCGGCGCGCAGGGGGTGGGCGAAACCTCTGTACAGGTTTACGCCGCAGGAGGGGGGCCGTCAAGTGCGCCGAGCAACGTCCGTGGCAGGTCCGGGCAGAGTCTGGCGGAAAGCATTAGTGGTGGCGACGGCGAGCGGAGGCGGGAAGCTGAGTCCACCCGCGAGGAGCCGCCGTACGATCGCTCCGCCCGCAGGCGGCGAACCGAGAGGGGGCGGCCATGACCGGCTTCCGCCCGGTGCAGATTCTGCTGGTTGAGGACGACCCAGGCGACGTAGTCCTGACCAAGGAGGCCCTCGCCGAGGGTAAGGTGGCCAATACCCTCGACGTGGTGCCCGATGGGGTCGAGGCGATGCGCTACCTCCGTCGAGAGGGCGAGTACGCGCGTGCGAGCCGGCCCGATCTGATCCTGCTGGACCTCAACCTGCCCAAGAAGACGGGACGCGAGGTGCTCGAGGAGCTGCAAGCCGACACCGGTTTGCGCACCATCCCCGTCGTGGTGCTGACGACTTCCGAGGGCGAGGAGGACATCTCCAAGGCCTACCAGTCCAACGCCAACTGCTACATCACCAAGCCCGTTGACCTGGACCAGTTCTTCCAGGTTATGCATATGATCGAGGACTTCTGGCTAGCCCTCGTCCAGCTCCCACCGAAGGAGTAGACATGGAGGAGGCACTTTCGGTACTGCTCGTTGAGGATGACCCCGCCGACGCCGTGCTCCTCAAGGACATGGTGGATCGGCAGAGCCGCGTGGCACTGGAGTTCGTCCACGTGCAGAGCCTGGCGGCGGCATCGGAGCGCCTGGCGTCCCAGCCCGTCGACGCCGTGCTGCTGGACCTGGGGCTGCCCGAGAGTTGGGGCCTGGACACCTTCCGGCGCGCCTTGCCCGTTTTCGAGGGCCTGCCCGTCGTGATTCTCACCGATCTTGCCGACCCTTCGTCGGGACTCACGGCCGTGCGGGAGGGCGCCCAAGACTACTTGGTCAAGGGCGAGGTCACGCCCGAGCTGCTGGTCCGCTCCCTGGTCTACGCCGTGGAGCGCCGGCAAGCGGCCGACGCCCTGCGCCAGAGCCTCTCGCGCACCGAGGGACTGCTGGAGGCCATCCCCGATCTGGTGCTGGAGCTATCGGACGACGGCACCTGCCTCGCCGTAAGCGGCTCGGGGAGGGTGCCCGTCGGGTCGGTCGACGGTCCGTGGACGGGACGACGAGTCCATGAGCTGCTTCCCGAAGACATGGCTCACCAGCTACTGACGGCCACGGAGACCGCCCTCCTGGAGGGCGAGACCGTGCCTATCCGCTGTGGCGCCATGGGCGGCCAGGAGGCCCGCCAGTACGAGGTGCGCGTGGCGCCCGCGGGCGAGGGACGGGCGGTGGCCATCCTGCGCGACGTCACGGAGCAGGCCCGCGCCGAGAGCGAGCGCAAGCGTCTCGAGGCTCGTCTCCGTCAGGTCCAGAAGCTGGAGGCCATGGGCACCCTGGCGGGCGGGATCGGCCACGACTTCAACAACATCCTGTCGGCGGTGCTCGGGTATACGGAGATCTCCCTGGCCATGGCCGAGGGGGACGCGAACCTGCGGGCCAACCTCGAGCGAGGGCTCGAGGCGGCCGAGAGGGCTCGGGACATGATCGGCCAGCTTGTAGCCTTCAGCCGCCAGGCCGAGCACGAGCCCAGCCCCGTGGCCGCCGCCTCTCTGATCGAGGAGGCCCTCGCTTCGCTTCGACCGGTCATCCCCGATGGAGTGAGGGTGCGCATGGCCCTGGAGTTCCGCGATACGGTCATGGCCGACCCCGCCCAGCTACGCCAGGTGGTCGTCGGTCTGCTCAGCAACGCCCTCCAGGCCGTGGGCGAGCGGGGTGAGGTGACCATCGCCCTGAGTCGTGAGTTCGTGTCCGAGACCCGGTCTCCCGTGTGCGGCGACCTCCGGCCGGGCGCATACATGAAACTGGCCATCGGGGACACGGGCGATGGCATGGACCCAGAGACCCTGGAGCGCGCCTTCGATCCCTTCTTCACCACTCGGGAGGAGGGCCAAGGCAGCGGTCTCGGGCTCTCCTCCGCCCATGGTATCGTGGTCCAGCACGGCGGTGCCATCGATGTGACCACGGGCGTTGGTCAGGGCACGACGGTATCGGTCTACCTCCCCGTCTCAACGGTTGCGGCCCCGCGGGCAGTACCCTCGGCGGCCGATCTTCCCGCGGGCACCGAGCGTATCCTGCTGGTCGATACCGAGGACGCGCTGTCGGTCATGGCAGAGCAGATGCTCAGCGCGTTGGGGTACCGGGTGGTGCGGGAGTCGAGCAGCCTGGAGGCGTGGGAGGTGTTCCAGGTTCGACCCGACGACTACGACCTGCTGCTGGTGGACGAAGCGATGCCGTACATGTCGGGCTACCAGCTGGCCGAAGCCATCAAAGGCATCCGGCCGCACATGCCCACCCTGGTTGCCACGAGCTACAGGGACACCAGCCCCGTCGACTCGGGTCCCAGCCCCGCCGTCGACGGGTACCTCATGAAGCCATATAGCGTGCGGCAGCTCGGGGAGACCGTTCGCCGAGCCCTGGATTCGAGGACCGTATGAGGAAGACTGGGGCTCCGGGGTCCCAGTTTTGAGAGGTGGTCAGGTGTCAGGTGTCTGGAGAAGGGTGGGAGTCGATCCGGAGCCCCTCGTCCCATACACAACCTCACTGTGGCCGAGTGGGTTCACTCCGCGCCGCTCACCAACGGATCGCCCGACGTTTCGGACACCGAAACCGCCCAATGGGGGGACGTATCCTCCGGTGGGGGTGCACAGACGTAATGGACGGGCCGCACCGGGTATACTTCTAGGTGTCGGGGGCTCCTACCCCAACCCATCCTACACCCCCATACC